>CAZLCL010000005.1:16168-30186 GCA_964558315.1 uncultured Candidatus Saccharibacteria bacterium | reverse complement strand
AGCTCTAAGACCAAGCCATATTTTTTGACTAATGATTATAAACTTTTCTTTTAAACAATATTTTCTAGTAAATAGCATTTAGTGTGATATTATCACCACCACCATGCATGTCAACACAATAAAACCAAAATTCAAAAACTTCAGAGCCCACGCCTTAGCATGGTTGATAACAAAATATTCTTAAAAGACGGTCAGAAAATTTTGATTTTTAATATCAAATTTTTTGATTCTGAAAATTTGATATTAAAATAATGTTAAATTATGATGAGACATTGTTTTCAGAAAAAAAGTTTTTCTATGATATTCGCTCAAGCCATATTTTTTAATCGCTGAAATGTGGCTCGATGAACCGTAACCTTTGTTGTTTGCAAAATGATATTTGTTGCTTTGATCAAGTTCTCCCATGATCTTGTCTCTCTCTACTTTGGCAATAATTGATGCCGCGGCTATGCTAATTGATTTATCTTCGCCTTTTGTTAAACAAAAGTATCTGCAACCTAGCCCTCTAAATAATCGGCCATCGATTAGTGCTAAATCAAATTTTTTCAAACCATCTAGTGCTCTTTTAAAAGCTAAAATATTAGCCGCACCTATACCGATTTTATCTATTTCAACACTATCCACCGAACCAGTAGAATAATTCTCTGCCTCTTTTTTAATTATCTCTGCAAGGCTTGCTCTTTTTTTAGCTGAAAGCTTTTTGGAATCTTTAATCTCTTCAATATATTTAAATGATTTTTTGTGATTAAAAATGACTGCCCCAGCTAAAAGAGGTCCGGCGATAGCTCCGCGCCCGACCTCATCCACGCCGGCTATCAAATTATAGCCGCGCTTACTGTATTCAATTTCACAATTAAAATAATCTGGCAATTTTTACTTATTAAAAGTGCCGATATCCTTAATATCCTTTTCGATCTCTTGAAATTTGTTCAAATATAAAACTTCTTTAACCGCCACCACAATACCCGAAGCAGAGACAAAAGCAATTACGTTAGTTAAAATCGAAGCATATACTCCATATAATTTGCCTAGAACTTCGAAAGCCTCAATAGTTGCGGAACCAATTATTAATAAAGCGATAACTGCTACTAAATATTGTTGCGATTTTTTTTGCGTTACATTTAAAAAACCAACGATTAGCCCAATTATTGCTAAAATAGTTAGCACATATGGGACATTAGAAAAACCGGCAACTACTGATAGTAACAATCCAGCTAAAAAAGACCATTTTCCAATAACTGTAATCATTATTCCTCGCTTATTTAATAGTATATAAATATATGCTAGCACAACAAAACCTAAAACTCAAAAGCAAAATTAAAATTTATAATTTTTTAATTGAAACATTTTTACATTTTATTTTAATTTTAAATTGTGCTAGTGCTTAATATCATATCTTGGTATGCCAAAAGGGATGCGGTCAGGCGCCGCTTCGCGGCCTTCAAACGATGAAGCGTAAAAGGTGGTATTAGCGCCGTATTCATCATTGATTTTATCCATTGCCTCCGACATAGCTCGAGATTTTTCAATCTCCGGAAATATTGATATCTGTTTGTTGTGTGTTTTTATTAAATTAAAAGTTGTCACGGCAACGTATAGCGGTTCGCGCCAATTTTTACACTTGGCAAGCAAATTTTTTACCTCGCTAATAATACTGGCCGTATCGTTAAATAGCTGGCAATGTTTGTAATCCGCAAATCCCCCGCCCTGTAAAAAACTGATTCTAACCGCCACCCCACGCGCCCAAAGCTGTTCGCGACGTAAACGATAAGCAACTTTGCTTGCTAATTTTTCCATAACCGATATAGCTTTTTCTTTAGTGCGTAACTCTGGGGCCAAAACATGAGAGTGGCCGACGGTTTTATTCTTAATAACAAATTCATCCACTTCATAGCCACGCAAACGATGATACCAAATTTTGCCGGGAAATTTTAAAAGATGCGATAACTCAATTAAACTTTTTTGATAAAAATCAAAGGCAGTATATATTTTTCTCTCTGCTAATTGTCGTTCCATCCTAAAATTAATGCCTGGGATATCCCGCAGTTTAAGTTTCTTATAAAACTGATCCAAATCATTTAATTCAACCAAAGTAGTGCCATCCGGCTTTTTGCTCTCCCCTGCCAGTTTGGCTAAAAAATAATTGGGACCAACACCCACAGAACAGGTCATATGGTCAGCTACATTTTTCAGATCACATTTAATATTTTTTGCTAGCCCAAGCGAACCCGTTCTTGTCTGATCGCGTCCGGTAAGTCGAATCATAAATTCATCAATAGATAGCGGCGTTACATAAGGAGCATTTTTTAAAATAATTTTTAAAATTTCTTTATGATAAAGCTGATAAAGTGCCGGCCTTGCCTCAATAATTTTGATTTTAGGGCATTTTTTTCTAGCCATGCCCACATTATCACCAACAGTAATATTCCACTCTTTTGCCTCATAAGATCGAGCAATTATACAGCCGGTAGAACCGGCATAGGGAGTTATGGCAACAGGTAACCCACGCAAAGTTGGCTGAACTTGCTGTTCTACTGAGGCAAAATAAGCATTCATATCCAAAAATAAGACTGAGTAATCAGCAGGCCTCCGAGATAATGATAATGTTTTTTCTGACAACATGAGATGATAGTTTTAATTTAAAACTTAAAAATCAAAATTGCGGAAGGGCTCTTTATTTTTATAATTTTTAATTAAAATTATGACTTTTAACTTCTACTTTTTAATTTAGCCTCAAATCGGTGGTAATCTGTGGAATAAATCTGTGGTAGTGTTCTCATTATATTCCCCTACCGAACAAAAGTCGAACACTTTATACACAAGACAAAGATGCAGATGAAATAATATGAGATCAAAACAGTAATTTATTCATACCTAGTTATGTCATCTTCGCCTAAATATTCGCCTCTCTGCACTTCGATAATTACTAGCGGGCTTAGACCGATATTTTTTACTCTATGCACAGCCCTCTGCGGCAAATAATAGTCTTCTCCTGCCAATAATATCACTTTCTTATTATTAATAGTAATTTCGGCTTTACCTTCAAAGACAAACCAATGCTCCGATCTGTGTTGATGTTTTTGCAAACTTAAGCTCGCTTTGGGATTTACAATCATTTTTTTTACTTTGTATTTATCCCCCTCCGTTAGAACCTCCCAACTACCCCAGCTTCTATAGACAAACTCAACATGATTGACAACTTCTGATAAATGATCTTCAAAAACAAGTTGTGAAATAGCCCTAAGAATACCCTCCGGCCCGCTACCTTCAGCCACCGTGCCCCCTTGTTTAAAAACCTTTTTAATTACTTTGGGGTGAGCGCCAGAATAAGTTATGGGGTGGCCGATAGATAGCATCTCGAGATCGTTGAGACTATCGCCACAAGTAAATATCTTTGCATCGTTACTATTTTCTTTCAAATATGTCTTAATAGCCTTGCCTTTGTGGTTGTTCCCAAAAATTATATCAATGGCGCCATCAGAATAATACTTGATTTGGCTTTTTTCGCATTTAATAGTTTGTTGTAGCAACCTTGCAATATAGGGTAAATTATTTATTTGCTTAAAAAAGAGCGTTATTATTGTCTCCTTTGTCTCTTCAAAATAGCTATACTCAGCAAGGGTTTTTTTAATTTTAGGTTGAACTTTTTTAATTATTGAATTGGCTTCTTTTGCAATTGTAATTTGCTTTTGGTTCCTCCAATTAAAAATTACTCCGCCATTTTCCGCAATTACATGGGAAGCCGAATTTATCCCCAACCCTCTGGCCATGCCGGCTAGATAGTCCTTTCCCTTGCCGGAACAGAGTATTTGCTTAACTCCAGCTTTATCCAAGCTTGCAATTAGCTTACAAATATTTTTAGGAGGAGTTTTAAAAGGCTCTGCCAATGTTCCGTCAACATCGTAGAAAATTATAATATCCTGTTGTTTCAACATATTTATATACTATACGACAATATACGATAGTATTATACGATATTATACGATATTAAAAACAAAGGATATCAACAACCTTGAATATTTTGTTTATGGAACTGTGTTTATTGTTAGGATTAATATTATAATATTTTATTAAGATATTGACCGGTGTATGATTTTTTAACTTTTGCAATTTTTTCCGGAGTGCCACAAGCAATAATCTCGCCACCCTTATCTCCACCCTCGGGGCCGATATCAATAATGTGATCAGCGTTTTTAATAATATCTAAATTATGTTCAATTATTAAAACTGTATTTCCCTTAGTAACTAGCGAATTTAAGACCAAAAGCAGTTTTTTAATATCTTCAAAATGTAGTCCAGTGGTCGGCTCATCAAGAACATATAAAGTAGAGCCTGTGCCACGACGCGATAACTCTGATGCCAATTTTATTCTTTGAGCTTCACCTCCAGATAGCGTAGTCGCAGGCTGACCCAACTTAATATATCCCAAACCAACTTCACCCAGCACATTTAGCTTGGTATAGATAGCGGGAATATTTTTGAAAAACTTGGCCGCCTCCTCTACTGTCATATTTAAGACATCAGCAATTGACTTACCACGATATTTTACGTCAAGCGCCTCTTGATTGTATCTCTGTCCTTTACACTCTTCACAGGTAATATATACGTCAGGTAAAAAGTGCATCTCGATCTTAATCACGCCATCACCACGACATTTTTCGCATCTTCCGCCCTTGACATTAAAAGAGAATCTTCCCGCCTTATAGCCTCTCATCCGAGATTCTTGAGTCATGGCAAAAAGCTCTCTTATTGGAGTAAAAGCTCCGGTATATGTTGCAGGATTTGAACGAGGGGATTTACCTATTGGAGATTGATCAATACAAATAATTTTATTTAGATTCTCGCTACCACTAATTTCTAAATGCTGTCCAGGTTCAACCTCGGCACGATGGAATTTTTTTAGCAGAGATTTTGCCAAAATGTCGTTAACTAAAGTTGATTTTCCAGATCCCGAAACGCCCGTGACACAGGTTAGTGTATTTAAGGGAATTTTTACATTAATATTCTTTAAGTTATGCTCGCTTGCTCCGATTATCTCAAGGTGTCTCCCATTGCCAAGCCTTCTAATCTTTGGCACCTCAATTTTTTTACGGCCAGAAAGATAGTCAGCTGTAAGAGATTTGCTTTGTTTAATTATCTCCATCGGAGTGCCCTGAGATACCACCTCCCCGCCATGCTCTCCTGCGCCAGGCCCGATATCAATAACATAATCTGCCTCTCTCATTGTTTCTTCATCGTGTTCGACAATTAATACTGAATTACCAATATCTCGAAGTCTTTTTAAGGTTTTCAATAATCTTCCGTTATCTCTTTGATGAAGTCCGATTGACGGTTCGTCTAAAATATATAACACTCCCATTAATCCAGAGCCAATTTGTGTTGCTAGCCTTATTCTTTGAGCTTCTCCGCCTGCCAATGTTACCGCATTTCTGTTTAAAGTAAGATAAGACAACCCGACATCAATTAAAAACTTCGATCTCTCTTTTATCTCTTTAATTACCTGCTTAGCAATTTCATTATTTGATTCCGATAATTTACTAGGCAATTGATCAAAAAAATTATTCAATTTTTTAATATTATACGAAGAAACCGTTACGATATTTACATTATCAATTTTGACACCCAAAGCTTCTTTTCTCAGTCTTCCCCCATTACAAACATGACAAATTTTGGTAATCATATATTTATCTATTTCATGTCTAACATAATCTGATTCAGTTTCTTTATATCTACGATTCATGTTTGGAATAACGCCTTCATAGTAAACCTTATGACCTCGAACCATATAGCTCTGTCCATTTGTCCCATAAAGAATTTTCCTCAAAGCTTCTTTATCTAAATTTCTAATCGGTGTATATAAATCAATATTATGAGCCTGCGCGGCGGCTTCTAATATTGCAAAATACCATGGAGAGCTGGATGAATTTCTTACCCATGGTCTAATTGCCCCTTCCAATATGGATAATTTTGTATTAGGAATAATTAATTTGGGATCAATTTCACGCACAGAGCCCAACCCTTGACAGTGGCTACAAGCGCCGTAAGGCGTGTTAAAGGAGAACATTCTGGGGGAGATATCGGGAATTGATATTTCACATTTTGGACATGCAAGATTTTCAGAAAAATATTCATCTTTTTCATCTTCATAATCAAAAATTATTACCTTACCAGATGAAATTTCAGCCGCTTTCTCTATAGAATCGTAAAGTCTCTTTTTATTGTCATCATCAATCTTGCCGCTTTCAATTATTAATCTATCAACCACCACCTCTATCGAATGTTTTTTTTGCTTATCGAGTTCAATACTTTCCGCTTCTTCCAAATCCATAATTGTGTCGTTTAGCCTAACCCGCGAAAAGCCAGCCTTCGAAATTTGAGAAAAAATATGTTTGTGTTCCCCCTTTTTTTCTGATACTAGCGATCCCAAAATTGCAATCCTTCTTGTTTTTTTGCTGGCCTTAATAACTTTCTCGGCAATTTCAGCTATAGACTGTCTGCTAACAGGCTCTCCGCAATTTGGACAATGTGGCACACCTATTCTAGCATAAAGTAGTCTCAAATAATCATAAATCTCTGTAATAGTGCCTACGGTTGATCTAGGGTTTCTTGAGGCTGATTTTTGGTCAATTGATATGGCTGGAGATAGGCCTTCAATATAATCAACATCCGGTTTCTGCATTATTCCCAAAAACTGTCTAGCATATGACGACAGAGATTCCACATATCTTCGCTGTCCCTCGGCATAGATAGTGTCAAAGGCCAATGAAGATTTACCAGATCCGGACAAACCGGTAATCACCACTAATTTATCCCTGGGTATTTTTACATTAATGTTTTTAAGATTGTGTTCTCTGGCACCCTCAATAATTATGTCTTTCATTGTTTTAATCTTTTTAATAAAGCTAAATTATAATGAAAATCTTGAGTATTATATCATCAATGTCAATATTATTCAAGGCGATAATGCAACCCGAATTTGGAGACTTTTTTTGAATACAAACTTTCCCGACCGCCTTTGGAGGTAGTTTGATATTAGCACGTAAAAAACGTGTTCTTAAAAAGATTTTTTGGTTTTAGGTAATAATACAGAAATATTTTTACATAAGTTGAATTCTTGATAAACTGATAGTGTAGTCCTTACTTAAATAGAATATACTTTTCTCTGACTTTTTTATTAATAATGATGTGATATAATTAAAAAACTATATATGTTATTTATTAGGTATATACTTCTAATTCTAAGGAGTAGCAATGGAACATCAAGCTGATACCGTAATCGGTGTCGAAGTCCAAGTCAAGGGGAATTTACACAACAAGGGATCAATTCTGATCAACGGCAATGTTGAAGGCGAAATTAAAAGTGATGAGAACGTCACTATCGGAGAAACTGCTTCGGTTGTTGGCCCTATTCAGGCCAAAACAATACTAATTTCCGGTAAGGTTACTGGCACTGTTGAAGCTTTTGAAAAGCTAGAAATTGACCCTACGGGGATAATTAACGGCGACATTAAGACAAAAATTTTAATCGTTAGAGAAGGGGCAACATTTAACGGTAACAGCAATATGGATCGGTCGCATAAAGAAACTCAGGAGGTTACTACTCACGCCCCGAAAACAGAAGCAGATAAAGAGGATAGTAAAGAGGAAAAAAAAGAATTACCCAAAAGCAGTTTTTGGGATAAAAACAAAAAATAATCTGTGATTTATTAAGGGTAATACAAATATGTATTACTACATTTTTGATGTAAAGAGATTTAAAAAAAAGAGCCAGATTGATTTGATTAAAAATCAACTCACCGCTCTTGGCATATCTGGTGAGTATGTTTATATATCTGCGAATCAATCTGCTGAATCTTTGGCAGAAGATGCCGTTTCTAAAGGCTACAACACCATTATCGCCGCTGGTTCAGATGATCTGGTCAATTCCATATCTAATGTTTTAGTCGGCAGGAAAGAGGTTTTAGGTGTTCTGCCCTTAATGGCCTCCGATGAACTAGGAGAGCTAATTGGCTGTAAAGAGTGGCAACAAGCCATAGAGATTCTGCGCTTTAGACGAATCAAAGAGATTAACCTGGGAAAAATCGCGAATGGCAAACATTTTTTAACCAGTCTATATTTAGATGTGGTTCGCGCTACAGATGTCACAATCGAATTTAAAGATTGTATATTACAAGCTCATACAAAAAATTTGATAATATCCAACTTCCACCCTGAAATTCCCAAAAAATATCCCGATCATTTAGATATTGCTTTAGAAAGCTTAAAAAAACAAAAAACGGGATTATTTTCCAAAATTTCCAAAATAGTTCGTTCCACTGATGATGTTGCTAATGATAACATCTCCTTCCTTAGAGCAAGATCTCTCAGAGTTTTTACTAAAAACCCTACACCTTTAGTCGCTGGAGACAAAATTATCGCAAAAACTCCGCAATTGATAGAGTCTGTAGATGAGAAGATCAGGCTAATCGTGTCAAGAAATTCCTTAGGCACTTAAGCGCATAAGTTTGACATCTAACAATATTTTTGTTATCATATTTTGCAGTTATTTAAGATAACTTATTAAAGGAGTAAAAATAGCGAAATTCGAGCACTATACACGCACTAATGAGCGTATCCGAATTTCACCCCTTTTTATTATTGATGAGGATGGTGAAAAAATTGGGGTTATTGAGAGAGATTCAGCTCTAGATTTAGCCAGACAAAAGAATCTTGATTTAGTCGAGATCAATCCAAATGCTAGGCCACCCATATGCAAAATTATGGATTTTGGTAAGTATAAATATGATCAAGCCAAAAAAAACAAGGAACAAAAGGCTAAGCAAAAGGAGAATGAGTTAAAAGAAGTTCGGCTTACTGCAAAAATCGGTGAACATGACTTGACATATAAGGCCGAACAGACTAAAGAGTGGCTCGAAAAAGACTTCAAGGTTCGAGTTAACATGAGATTAAGGGGCAGAGAAAACATTTTTGCCAATAAGGCTATGGAAGTTTTTTCTCGTTTTGCCGAAATTGCCGGGATCACCTACGAAAACCCACCCCGAAAGAGTGGTAATGTAATATCAGCCAATATATTAGGACAAAAAGAATAGAATTTCACTTTTAAGGATAACAATGCCAAAGCTTAAAACTCACAAAGCCATGTCAAAAAAAATTAAAGTCACCGGCAGTGGCAAAATTATGCGTCAAAGAGCGGCAATCAGCCACCTTTTAACACATAAATCTCCTCGCAAAAAAGGGCGAACAGCCGTGGCAAAATGTGATACCAAAAAAATAAAAAGGCTTTTGCCATATATTTAATATCAATAACTTTTTAAGCGATAATCGCAAAGGGATAGGATAAAAATGAGAGTAAAAAGAGGCGTTGTTAGACGCGCTAAACATAAAAAAATTTTAAAAATGGCTAAAGGCTATCAGGGTCGCAAGCGAACTGTTTTTAAATTAGCCAAACAAGCCGTTCTCAAAGCCGGTCAACACGCTTATAGAGACAGAAAAAATAAAAAAAGAGATTTTAGAAATTTATGGATAATTAAAATTAATGCGGCTGTTAGAAGTTTCGATTTAAGTTACTCCGAATTTATAAAAAAGTTATCCGACAAAAATATTTCGATTAATCGTAAGCTTTTAGCTGATATTGCAGAAAACGAACCGAAAACATTTGCGGCAATTATTAAAGAGATTAATTAGTTCTAATGAAAAAACGGCTGAACAGATCAGCCGTTTTTTTGTTTGATTAGTATTAAACTTATCCAAATAACAGATGCGACGATAGTGATATCTGCAATATTAAAGCTTGGGATTTGCCAAATCGTAATATAATCAATTACCCCGCCATAAAATATTCTATCAATGGTGTTAGAGACGAGTCCTGCCGTCATTAGCAACAAAGGCAAATATTTATTTAATTTCAATCTAATCAAATATACAAGAACCGATAGAACCGACACATTTATCAATATGGCAAAATTTTTACTCCCATATAATCCAAAAAAGAGGTTTTGGTTAACTTTTGTATCGAACTTTGAATAAGTGTAAAAACTAGCTATCTGACATAGAACCAAAATTATAGCAAGCAGAAGAAAAAAATAATTGTTCTTTTTAAGCTTTTTCACGTTGGCATGTAATGCAAAATTCCGCATATGGCATAATTTCCAGCCTACCAGATTCTATAGCCTTCTGACATTTCTTACATTTACCGTAACTACCATCATCTATGGCCTTAAGAGCGCTGTTAACTTTTGATAAAAGAAATTTAATCTGCTCTTCAAGGCTTAAATTATTCTCAAAATCTGCTAACTCTTTAGCATTATCATCCTCATTTCTACCATAATCAGGAAACTCGGAAAGCTGTTTTATCTTGTTTTTTAACCTTTCCTTCTCCTCCTCTAACAACTTTTTCTGTTTCTCAATTGTCTTTTTATCCAACATTCTTCACTCCCTTCCGGAAAAACAATCTTCCACTTAAGAATAATATTGTCCCGATAATTATTACGGTTGTTATGATTTGAGTTAAACTCAAGCCCCATAAATATTTTGTATCTGTCCTAAATATGTCCATAAAAAATCTAACGATGGAATACAATAGTAACATAGAAACAAAATAACTACCATTCTTTTTATGACCTTTTTTATTGTAAATGGTAATAAAAACTATGAATAACATTAATAACAAGATTGATTCATAAAGCGTTACAGGGTGAACCCCTTTAATTTGCAATATTGAATTTGTTGGACTGCCCGCATACTCTCCAGAGATGAACGACCCCAACCTGCCGATTGACAATCCAAGCAGTGAGTAAATAGAATACAAATCCAGCCAATAAAGAGGAGGCTCTTTATATCTTTTGGCGACGATCAATAAAACTACAATTGCCGCCACAAATCCTCCCCAAGACACCATCCCTCCATGCCAAGAGATAATAATGTCAGAAAACGAACCATATTCCTGTAGATACATATAGTAGTATGTAATTTTCGCCGCAATTAGTCCGGCCAACAATGGAAATATTATGAAGTCAAAAATCACATCTTTATTTTTTCCCTGCTTTCTAGCATGGCGATGCATTAAATAACCAGACAGGGAGATAGCAATAACTAAAAATAGGCCATATGTGTAAAAATTTATATTTCCGATCTTAAAAAGCAGTGGCATATTTCCTCATTATTTACAAAATATTAAATTCTTTTTCTAAAATTATAATCTCTTATTGACCAGTAATGTCAAGTCGTTTACAATATTGTTATAATATATAATATATTGATGTTTTTTAAAAATACCAAAAAAATTGAAGAAATATCAAACGGTGAAATGCTCAACGATATTCCCCTAAAAAAAGATCCTGCTGGTGATTTTTTAATGTTTATTTGGGATCTAATCAAAACCGGTGTTATTGTATTTATTATAGCATTTTCTATCCGTTATTTTTTAATCCAGCCTTTTATCGTCGAAGGCGGTTCAATGCTACCAAATTTTATTGATCAGGAATACCTTTTGGCAGAGAAACTTCACTACTTTATCGGCGAACCCAATAGGGGTGATGTAGTAATTTTTAAATATCCCAACAACCCCACTACCAATTTTATCAAAAGAGTGATTGCTTTGCCCGGTGAGACCATAGAGATAGAGAATAGCCAGATAAAGATTATCAACCAAGAGCACCCCAGTGGAGTTATTTTAAACGAATCAGCTTATTTGGCTTCTAATGTAAAAACATTAACACAATCCAGAGAAAAATTTTCAAAAAAATTAGGCCAGGATGAATATTTTGTGATGGGAGACAATAGAGAGCACTCATCAGACTCTCGCGAATGGGGGATATTACCAAAAACTAATATTATTGGCAGAGCATGGTTAACCTTAAAACCACTTGATAAGTTTGGAGTGCAGAAAAAGATCGTTTACCACGGTCTTTCTTGGTTGAAATCTAATCAAATATTAGCTTCACTAAACAAAATATTGTCATTTTCTTAGCGCCAATCAATAAAAATAGGGCAACCCCTAAAAGCATAACTATCTCTAATTTTGTTCTCTAAATATCGCAGATGAGAAAAATGAGGCTTTTTATTCTTGGCGATTTTTATTTTAAACACAGGTGGATCATTCTTAATAAATTTTAGATTTTTTATATATTGTATCTGCGAATTATTCCGTTTGGCCTGATCAAATAATTCGTTGCAATCTTCATCTTTAATTGTAATAAACCTTTCGCAATAAACCTCAACAATTTGATTTAACAGCGCTTTTACATTTGACCCTTCTTGCGCAGAGATAAAAACAACCGGTAGCCAAGGCATAAAATTTAATTTTTCCTGTAATTGATGCAAATAGATAGACATCTTTTTTTGACAATCAGCCCACTTGTCAATTTTGTTTATTGCTAAAATTATTGATCTCCCCCGCTCAGCAATCTCACCCAACAAAGACTGATCAAAAGATACTATACCCTCTTCTCCATCTATCAGATAAACTACCACTTTTGAATCATGGATCGCTTTCATAGAACGCATCATGGCATAGCTCTCAACAGAACGAAATGCCACCTTACTTTTTTTTCGTAAACCGGCAGTATCAGTGATTTTGATTTTTTTACCTTTATGGCTAATAACAAAATCTTGCGCGTCTCTGGTAGTTCCAGGGATATCTGAAATGATTACTCGTTTTTCTCCAATAATATTGTTTATTAATGTTGATTTTCCCGCATTCGGCCTGCCAATGATCGAAACATTAATATCATCCTGACTCTGTGGAACAGAAAGATAATTTTGATTATTAATTGTATTGAGATGATATATATCATCTAACAAATCACCGCTGTTTTTACCGCTAATTGCCGAGACCAAAGAGATTTTTTCAATACCGAGTCGTTTAAAATGAATGTATTTATCGAGATTAAAGTTATTGTCACACTTATTAATAACTAATATGACATTTTTAAGTTTTTTTAACATTTTAGAAATCTGAAAATCAATTTCATTTAATCCGTTTTTTCCATCAACTACAAATAAGATAATCTCTGCCTCGTTAATTGCAATCTTTGTTGATTCTATAGCTTGCAGATCCAAATCATTGTTATCTCGTTCGTGTAATCCTGCAGTATCAACCAACAAAAACTTTTTATCACGCCAAAACAAAGTCGAATAAAGCCTGTCTCTAGTTGTGCCTGGCTCATCGCTTACAATGGCCTTGTGATCTTTAATTAATCTATTAAACAGGGTTGATTTACCAACATTCGGTCTTCCTATGATCGCAATAATTGTTTCGCTCTTGTTGTTCATATTTATCTTTTTAACTAATCTCGATATGATAACAGTAATTAAGGAAAGAATCAAGGAGAAAGATGTTAGTATTTGCTACTTTTTTACCTCATCCGCCAATTTCGGTTCCAGAAATTGGAAAGGAAAATATTAAGCGCTGTCGGGGCACAATAAACGGTTATAAAAAAATTGCTTCTGCAATCGAAGATGTTGATATTGATACATTATTAATTATTTCTCCACATACTTCGATTCATCCATATGCTATGACGATTTCTTTAGGCTTAAGAGCTGAAGGAGATTTTTCCCAATTTGATGCTCCACAGATTTCAATATCTAAAGAAATAGATATCCATCTTGCACAAATGATCTATCAAATTACAGATAAACATAAAATTCCTGTTCGCTTGCACAATCAGGGAGAG
This sequence comes from uncultured Candidatus Saccharibacteria bacterium, assembly GCA_964558315.1. GTDB lineage: Bacteria > Patescibacteriota > UBA1384 > XYA2-FULL-43-10 > XYA2-FULL-43-10 > MWCM01. The sequence goes on along the minus strand of CAZLCL010000005.1, from coordinate 16,510 downwards.
GTATATCCCCTTGACCATGGGGTTATGGTCCCATTATACCACTTGCAAAATCATCTGCCGTCATCACTCAAGATCGTGGTGATAGGTTATTCAATGCTTAGCAGATCTATGCATATACGTTTTGGAGAGTGTATCGGCAATTTAATTAATCGTTCAGATACAAATGTGGCGTTGGTATCATCGGGAGATTTATCGCATAGAATATTTGAAAATGGAGCCGAATTTGTTGGAAAGCTTTTTGATAAACAGATTTCTGATACTATTAGCAGTAATCAACTTGAAAAACTGTTGACAATAAACGAAGATCTACAAGAAGAAGCGGGAGAGTGCGGATATCGTTCG
>CAZLCL010000005.1:7060-16068 GCA_964558315.1 uncultured Candidatus Saccharibacteria bacterium | reverse complement strand
ATATTATGATTGGTTCAATTGTTTTAGTGCCTTTTGGTAAAAAAAATGTCAGAGGAGTTGTCCGAAGTATAAAAAATTCAGAAACAGGTATCAACACTCAATATACTGTTAAGCCGATAATTTCGATTGATAATTCTCTCAGAGTTGACCCTTCTTTCTTCGAGATAATTGATTGGATGGCTAATAATTATCTCTGCACACAAGGAGAAGCGCTCTCGCTTTTTCTGCCACCAACCATGAAGAGACCACCAAAAGTTTGTCTTAATAAAAACCAGGCTAATTATGTTAATCATAAAAAACTTTCCGATGTTCAAAATGAAATTTTTCAAGAAATCATAAAAACTGGCAACAAAAAACCTCATTTAATTCACGGGGTAACGGGTAGTGGAAAAACAGAGATCTATATTCAGCTTTGTCTTGAAACAATTAAAAAGGATAAAAGCTGTGTTGTTTTAGTGCCGGAAATTATACTTACTCCCCAAAACATTGAACGTTTTAAAAAAGTTTTTAAAGACGATGTGTCTTTAATCCACTCTAATTTATCACGCGGTGAAAAATATAAAGCTTACTTTGAATTTTTAAATGGAGCTAGAAAAGTCATAATCGGACCAAGATCGGCTCTACTTATTCCAAATCCGAATATCGGAATAATTATTATTGATGAAGAGCATGAAGATTCTTATAAGCAAGATCAAGCTCCCAGATATCACGCCGTTAATTTGGCAGAGCAGATGTCTAAAGAGATGGGCGCAATGTTAGTTCTTGGTAGTGCCACACCACGCATAGAAACATTTTATAAAGCCAATAGCGGTAGGTATATGCTACACAAACTTCGAACTCGTTTTAACAAAATGCTAATGCCAAGCTCGGTGATAGTTGATTTAAAAAATGAGATGAAAAGTAATAATTTTTCTCCCATCTCAAACAAAATGCAGGAAGCATTAAATAGTGTCTTAAAAAGTAAAAAACAAGCGATCTTATTTCTTAACCGTCGCGGCTCCTCAACTTTTGTTTCTTGCCGCGATTGCGGAGAGGTAATAAACTGTCCGAATTGTGATATTCCTCTTGTCCATCACATAAATACTAACTCATACCTTTATTGCCACCACTGCAATTATAGATCGCCAGTTCCTTCAGTTTGTCCTGCCTGCAATGGCTTAAAAATTAAATTTTTTGGAGCTGGCGTAGAAAAAATTGAACAGGAAGTTAAAAGGCTTTTCCCTAATGCAAAAATTGCCAGAGTTGATGCAGAAAATATCAAAAACAAAACAGATTACCAAAAATTTTATGATGATTTTAAAAATCATCGCTTTGATATTGCCATAGGGACTCAAATGATATCTAAGGGATTTGACATGCCAGATGTAAATTTGGTTGGGATAATATCTGCCGACACCGGCTTACACTTACCATATTTTAGAGCTAGCGAAAAGATTTTTCGTCTTGTAACACAAGTTTCTGGTCGAAGCGGCCGAGATAAAGACATTGGGCAGACCATCATTCAAACTTATTGGCCGAATTCCCGCGCAATATTAGCGGCCTCTCAGCACGACTTCAATGCTTTTTACGAAACTGAAATTATTAATCGTAAAAAACATGGCTATCCCCCATTCTCGCATCTGATAAGAGTAATATCTGAAGATGAAAAACAGGATAAGGCTCTCAAAAACATCGAAAAGATTCTACCAGAATTAGAAAATCTTAATTTGCAATTTATTGGTCCCGGTCTATGTTTTTTTCAGCGTCTCCGAAACAAGTGGAGGTATCATACAATAATCAAATTGCCCAACGATTTGATAAATTATCAAGAATCAAACAACAATCACCAAACAACTTCCAAATCACAAAAGAATAATGAGAAAGTAATCAAATTGAATACTCTTCGCGAATTATGGAAAAATAATTTGAATTTAACATGGGATGTAGACCCAACTGATTTATTATAAACATGAATATCGTTCGACCATGACTTAATAATAAATGTAAAAGATGATAAAATAGATTCACTAGATATTAATTTTTAATAGACTATGAAAACAATTTTAGTCACTGGTGGAGCCGGTTATATCGGCAGTCACACCGTCAGAGAACTTATTAATCAAAAATACAATGTGGTAGTTCTGGATAATCTAGAAAATGGGCACAAAGAAGCCATAGATAAACAGGCATCACTTGAGATAGTTGATTTAAAAGATAAAGAAAAAATTGCCGAAGTTTTCGGAAAATATAAAATAGATGCAGTTATCGATTTTGCCGCCTATTTGGCAGTTGGTGAATCAATGAATGAACCAAAAAAGTATTTACAAAACAATGTCCTTAACTTTATCAATTTGCTTGATGTTATGACCGAAAAAGGCTGTAGTCAGATAATCAAATCCTCAACTGCCGCCGCTTATGGCAACCCAACGAAAGAATCAGACATACCATGGAAAGAAAATTTTACTGAGAGTTATAAACCAGATAAATCTGCTCTTCTTATGGGAAACTGGCAAGAGGATATTATCGAAGGTGAGGAATTTTTACAATTATTCATCGGCGAATATCATAAAAAAGTATTTAATAGACCAAAACTTCATCTTAACGATCAAGAAATCACCAAACTACGCATTCCTTTGTCAATTTATGGCCTCTCTAAGCTCCTTGACGAAATTATCCTTAACAAGTATGATAATGAACACGGGATCAAATCTGTAGCCTTGCGCTATTTTAATGTTTGCGGAGCGCATCCAGAGGGAGATTTAGGTGACGACAAACCGACTCCGACCAACCTAATGACCGTTGCAATGCTTCAGGCGCTGGGAAAAATTTCTGAGATAAAAATTTTTGGTGAAGATTATCACACCCCCGACGGAACAGGTGTTCGCGACTACATTCACCCTTGTGATTTAGCTACCGGACATATTAATGCTTTAGAATATCTGTTTGGTGGTGGCCAAAGTGAAATCATAAATCTTGGCACCGGACAAGGAGCTTCTGTCCTTGAGGTAATTAGAGCCACCGAAAAGGCTAGCGATAAAAGAATTAATGCTGTCCAGGGGCCAAGACGAAGCGGTGATCCCGATATCTCTGTTGCCGACCCAAGCAAAGCAAAACAATTACTTGGCTGGCAAACAAAATTTAATCTTGAACAAATGGCTAAAACAGCTTGGGCTTGGCATTCAAGCCATCCGGAAGGCTTTTAAGAGTTAAAATCAAGTAACTACACGGCTTAACACAGTAGTAATAAAATGCTAAATTATATAATACCATAGATAATATTTAGATTTAGTCATTTTTACTTGAAACTTAATTTTTATATTGTTTATTAATTTTTAAAGCGATCTGTGTAACTCTGTGGATAAAATTTGCCTGCCCCTTGCAGTTTTGACGAAGTGGGGTGGGTGTTCACTCCAACAAAATTATGAAACGAGAAATTGTAACCGATCCCAATCCAATACTTAGGGAACCTGCAGAACCTGTCGAAGTTTTTGATATGGATCTTCAACAATTAATTGATGATATGATTGAAACAATGAGAACAGGTAACGGTATCGGTTTAGCCGCTCCTCAGGTTGGCATATCAAAACAGATAATTGTTTGCGAGCTTGATAGTGAAATTCAAGGGGGAGCGGCAAAAAAAGAATCTTCTTACCAACCCTTTCCTCTTACAGCAATTTGTAATCCCAAAATCAGCAAATTTAGCAAAGAGAAATGCAAGATGGTCGAAGGGTGTCTTTCTTTTCCTGGCTATGAACTCGTAGTTAAAAGACCCAAAACTATCACAATCGAAGGCCAAGACAGATACGGCGAAAAAATTGTAATAAACGCAGATAAATTATTCGCCCGAGTTCTGCAACATGAATTCGACCATTTAAATTCAACTCTATTAATTGACCACCTAGAGGAAATCGATACTGTTCTGTTCGCAGGCGGAGATTTTGCTCTTAAGACTTTGGAATTTTTGCATACAGACAAGCAATATAACCTTAAAGCCGTTGTCACTACGCCTCAATACTCTACAACTAGGGGCAAAACAGATGACGTTAACAATGTTAAAAAGCTTGCTCGTAAACTAGGTTTAAAAATTATTGAGGTAGCGTCTTTAAAAACAGAGCATATAGAAGATACCATCAAGAAATTAAAGGCTAGTTTGGGTGTAGTGGTTGATTTCGGCTTGATAATACCAAAACAGATTATTTCAGCTTTCGAACACGGAATTATTAATATTCACCCCTCCATACTGCCGAAATATCGAGGTTCCTCTCCTATCCAAGCTACTATCTTAAATGGCGATAAATATGCCGGAGTCTCCATTATGCTTATCAACGAGCAGATGGACGCCGGTCCAATAATTGCCCAATATAAAGTAAAACTAAAAGGCAAGGAAAATTATCCGATTTTAAAACAGTATCTGTCAGAATTGGGGGCATCTCTCCTTTTAGACACTATCCCCTATTATTTGACTGGAGAAATTAAACCTCGAAAGCAAAAGGAATCACGGGTTAGTTATTGCGACACAATAAATAAGAAAGATGGTGAAATATTTTTAGACACAGACCCCATTTTAATTGATCGAAAAATTAGAGCATACAAACCCTGGCCGGGTGTTTATATTCAATTAGAAGGGTTGAGGGTTGCAATTTGTTCAGCCCATTTAGATAAAGAAAAAAATCTTGTTATTGATAAAGTCAAACCAGCTGGTAAAAAAGAAATGTCCTATCAAGATTTTATAAATGGCTATAAAAAAGAATTGACTTTTCATAAAAAAACTGATAGCATAAAGACAAATTAAATACTAAGTGAAAGATTCGACAATGGTTGTTATCAGACTATCCAGAGTTGGCAAGAAAAACTCTCCTGCTTATAGGGTCGTGGTTGCCGACAAACAAAGATCAGCAAAAAGAAAATATATTGAGGTTATCGGACATTATAATCCCGCTCAAAAGCCTAAAATCGTTGTAATTGATAAAGACCGGGCACTTTTTTGGATGGAAAAAGGAGCCAAACCTTCAGATACCGTTAATAATTTAATGGTGGATTTAAGTATTTTAAAAAAATCAGAGAAGATTAATAAAAAATATGCCAAATCCAGCAAGAAAAAGAGCGAAGCAAACAAAGAACAGACAGATAAAACAGAATCGCCCAAAGCTGATTCTGGCGTCTCTAAAGAATTAAAAGATGGCGGAACTAAAGAGGGTGAAACAGACAAAGAACAAAAAGGCGACGAGTCTGTTGATGATGTCGCAGAAGAGTAAAGACTTTTAAATATCTTAAATGATAGATTAAGTAATTGTCAGGTAAAACTGGCAGGAAGGAAAAGTATGGAGAAGGATCAGAAATTCGTTGAAGATGTGGTAAAAGCAATCGTGGAGAACCCCGATCAAGTTAAAACCGAAAGACGGGTTGACGAGATGGGAGTGTTAATTGAGCTTCATGTCAATCCCGAAGACATGGGAAAAATTATTGGTAAAGAGGGCAAAACCGCTAAAGCAATTAGAACATTATTGAGAGTTTTTGGAGCAAAAAGCAACGCTAGAATAAACCTTAAAATCGTCGAACCCGAAGGCTCAACCAGACCAGTAAGATCAGAAGCAGAAAAGGATTCCGATTCCGAAGACATAATGGAAGATGTGCCATCCGACGTATTAGACGAGGAGTAAAACATAAATCTTCACACAAATCAACACAAACGATATTGAGTTGAATCTATAATAACGAAACCGCCACAGTTTCACAGTAGATAATGTTGGCGGTTTTTTTATTGTAAGACAAGATTAGAAGTTTATTAGAATTAATTGCTGAGATACTTGCTAATATTAAATTCTAGACTCCTTCCCGACTTCCCTTCCCGCATTTTGCATTATTCATTATTCTTTATTCATTATTCATTACAATGAAATTCGACATCATTACATTATTCCCAGAAATGTTTAGTGGCCCTTTTTCGAAGAGCATTATTAAACGTGCTCAGAATAATGGGTTGATTGAAATAAATTTACACCAACTCCGTGATTACGCCACAGATAAACATAAAACTGTTGATGATCGCCCATTTGGTGGTGGACCAGGAATGGTAATTAAGGTAGATGTGGTTGATAAGGCGATAAGAGACACAATAAAACAAAGTCACATGGCTAAGAATAAGGCGAGGGCTTGCGAAATTTCGACGGTCGCAAGCGCTTTCGAAGCCGAAGGCAAGAAAAAAGCGCCTAGAAATTTTGCAAGCCAGGCCATGCGAAAGAAAACAACAACTAAAAGCAAAATAATTATGCTTTCTGCCAGCGGCCAAAGATTTACTCAACAAAAAGCGATTGAGTTATCAAAATACGATAATATCGTATTATTGTGTGGACACTACGAGGGTTTTGATCAAAGAGTTCATGATCATTTAGTTGACGAAGAGATATCAATAGGCGATTATGTTCTTACTGGCGGAGAAATTCCAGCTATGGTTTTGATTGATGCAATAACACGAATGGTCCCGGGCGTAATTAAAGAGAAGTCAGTCACAAATGAATCATTTATGAACCAGACACATGGAACCTGTCACCCAAAACCTGACTACGACTATCCTGTATATACCCGCCCTGTCGAATATAAAGGTTGGCGCGTTCCTGAGATATTATTGTCTGGCGATCATAAGAAAATAGATGAGTGGAGAAAACAAGCCTCATAAAAAGGAACAAGGCCCTGCAGAAGTCGCAGGACCTGGCGCACCCCGATTGGGGCGGATGATGGCACGGTGCCGAGGTTAATAGGAGAAACGCCTGTTGTAAGGGTATCGCTCACGTCCGGCCCAAGGGGCCGGTTACGATTGCCCTCGGCACACGCTCGTCTGTTTATAATGTAAAGCGCACACCATTTTATGTCAACTCAGGCCTTGTGGATAATTAAATAATACTATGAATAAATTTGTTTTTATAATTAAAATTTAAACCGACAGGTAACCCCACTTCGCTCCAATTTTTTTAAGCTTTGTGGGGCAAGTCAGCCCACATAATATGAATTTATTTAAACTACAATCAAATTTTTCTCCCACCGGTGATCAGCCAGCCGCGATTAGCAAATTATCGGAGAACTTATCACATGGTGTGAAACACCAAACTCTTTTGGGTGTAACTGGATCGGGAAAAACATTTACCATTGCCAACGTTATTAATAAAATTCAGAAACCAACTTTAGTCATTGCCCATAATAAAACTTTAGCCGCGCAACTGGCTGACGAATTTCGCGAATTTTTTCCCAATAACGCTGTTCACTATTTTATCTCTTATTATGATTATTATCAGCCAGAAGCCTATATCCCGACTACCGATACATATATCGAAAAAGACTCTTCAATCAACCAAGAGATTGACCGGTTGCGACATGCGGCTACACAATCGCTTTTAACCAGAAATGATGTAATAATCGTCGCCAGTGTTTCTTGTATTTACGGTATTGGCTCCCCAGACATGTATAAATCAGAAAATTTTATATTTAAAATTGGTGAAAAAGCAAATAGAAACGCTTTCCTTAATAGATTAATCAATCAGCGCTACGAAAGAAATGATTACGAATTAAAAAGAGGAACTTTTAGGTTAAAAGGAGACACTCTTGAAATTTTTCCCGCCTACTCAACCAATACAATTAAAGTTGAATTTTTCGGTAATAATATTGAGAAAATTTCTGAATTAGACTGGCTGAGTGGGGAAAAAATCAAAGATTATACGGAATATGAACTATTTCCAGCTTCTCATTTTGTTTTGCCGCAAGATATGCAAAAAGCATCTATCAATAATATCAGAGTAGAGCTTAAAAAACGTATCGAATATTTTAAATCAAATAATAAGCTAATAGAAGCTCAACGAATCGAGGAGAGAACTAATTTTGATTTGGAGATGATAGAAAGCACCGGTTTTTGCTCTGGAATAGAAAATTATTCTCGCCATTTTGACGGACGCAAACCGGGGCAATCCCCAAATGTGTTGATTGATTATTTCCCTAAAGATTTTCTTTTGGTTATTGATGAATCTCATATAACCGTTCCGCAAATCGGAGCCATGTATGGCGGAGACCGCTCAAGAAAAGAGAAGTTAGTCGAATACGGCTTCCGTTTACCTTCCGCTTTAGACAACAGACCACTTAATTTTCAAGAGTTTTATCAAAAAATTAATCAGGTGATTTTTGTATCAGCCACACCAAGTGAATATGAATTACAAAAAAGCTCTGATGATAATATAATCAATAATAATCCCGAAAATTATCAAGCGATTATTGAACAATTAATAAGGCCGACTGGCCTATTGGATCCAATAATCGAAATCCACTCAACCGAAAAACAAATTTTTGATCTGGTAAAAGAGATTTCCACAAGAGTTGAGAAAAATCAAAGAACGCTTGTAACCACGCTAACTAAACGAATGGCAGAGGAGTTAACGGATTATTTAACCGATCAAAAAATTAAAGTAGCTTACATTCATTCGGATGTAGAAACACTAGAACGATCAAAAATACTACACTCGCTTCGTCTTGGAGAATATGATGTATTGGTAGGTATCAATCTTTTACGAGAAGGCCTTGATTTGCCTGAAGTATCGCTGGTGGCAATATTAGACGCAGATAAAGAGGGGTTTTTGAGATCAAAATCATCGCTAGTTCAAACTATTGGCAGAGCGGCGAGGCACGTTGACGGGAAAATAATCATGTATGCCGACAATATTACCAGATCAATGGCACTCGCAATTGAAGAAACCAAAAGAAGAAGAGAGATTCAGAGCCTTTATAATCAAAAGAATAATATTGTTCCCAAGAGTATTATCAAAGAGGTTAAAAAAGCTGAGGATAATGAGGATTTGCGTCTTAAAAAAGCAGAGGACGACTTTCTTTCTCTACCGGCTAAAAAACGCCAGAAAACTATCTCGGAAATACGACAAGAGATGTATTTAGCGGCTAGAGAAATGCGTTTTGAGAGAGCGGCTGAATTAAGAGACGAAATAATTTTACTCGAAAACAGTTTAAAAAGAAAAAAATAATAATTACGCCCACGC
>CAZLCL010000005.1:0-6960 GCA_964558315.1 uncultured Candidatus Saccharibacteria bacterium | reverse complement strand
GATTCGGGTTTAAGTGGGCTTTACACATCTTTGTTTTTAGGCTATAATCCATTAAGTAATATGAATCATCAAGATTTATTTAAACTTCTGCGAACGGTTCACAAAAATGTGCGCTGTCCACAGTGTGGCAGACAGTATGTTTTTTCTGATATCAAAATTAGAAGTATCGTTGACTCTGTTTGCTTTCTTGAATTAAACTGCACCGATCACATGCCGCTTATAGCAACTGTATTTATTGACAGCAATAGACAAGACAACTTCAATTTTAAACCGATTCAATCCAACGATGTCATCGAGACACATAAAATTTTAAAAGATTTTAGCGGAGGTTTTGAAGAGATGTTTAATAAAAGGTAATAATAAATAATAATTATATGACAGATTTTAAATTTGAAGCAAAAATTAGAAACAGCACCGCTAAAAAAAGCCGCCAAAACGGTTTTATTCCTGCTGTTATTTATGGAAAAAAATTCGCTAACCTAAATATTGAATTGCCTGCTATTGATTTTTCTCGGGTTTTTAAGTCTGCTGGCACCTCCAATTTAATTAATCTGGTTCTTGATAATAACGATAAGCTAAAGGTTTTGGTCCAAGATATTCAATTTCACCCCGTAACAAATAATATTGAGCACGTTGATTTATTTAAAGTTGACATGAAAGAAAAAATCAAAACTGACATTCCTTTAGAATTTATCGGCGATAACTCCTTAATAATTGAGCAAGAAGGCACATTAATCACCAATAAAGATAGCGTTGAGGTGGAATGTTTGCCATCTGATTTAGTTGATCACCTAGATATTGATATTAGTGCAATTACAGATTGGGATATGAATATCAAAGTCTCTGATATTATTGCTCCCTCCGGAATTGAAATCTTAGACGATCCCGAAGAGGTAATCGCTCTGATACAGCAACCACGAAGCGAAGAGGAACTTGAGGCGCTAAACGAAGAGGTGGTCGAAGATGTTGAGGCAGTAGAGGTAGAGAAGTCTGGTGCCGATGAAGAGGGTTCGGAAGAAATCACCAAAGAAAGCAATAAAGAAGAGTAATTTTTGCCAAATTGTTCCCCACGGGCATTACTATATTACAAAAATTCCCAGAAATGGGAATTTTTGTTATTAGAGGTAGCAATGTCGTCTCTTTGCTTCCGAAAAAGAGCATGACTGGCGATTAATTTACCTTGATTATCTAGAAGAGATTTCATCTCCCAATATATTTTCCTCAGGTAACAGAAGCATCGCCGCCTCATACTTTTCTTTAATAATCTCTTTTGACTGTTCTAAATAAAGTCCACGCCATTTTCTCTGTAACTTTTGTCGCGTGCTTACTGCCGCTTCCCCCTGTGTCTTTCCCTCGTATATAAATGCCGCTTTAAATATGCCAGCGATATTTTCAAAATTGCTTATTGCATCTGCATCTGAAATTATCTTCTCCTCTAAACTTCGACAAGGTTTTTTGGTTGAGCTCCGATGATTTTTTATGCATCGTATAACCAAACTGCTCTTATTGGTGTCATAACCGTTATCCATTAAAAACTTTTTTGTAATTTTTGCACCGGTAATGTGATGATTTTCTCTGCCCATTTTTATTGAACCGATATCATGCAACCACGCGGCGATTTCCACCACCTCTGCATCCGCTCCAAGATTTCTTGCTAATTCTAGCGCGTATTTTACCATCGGCACAAAATGAAACACATAAGGCTCATACCCGTAATGACTAGATGATTTACTACTTTCTATTTGTATAAATTTTTGTGCCAATCTAGTAATTTTCACTTATTCAAATGAAATAATTTGGTAACCGTATTTATCAATTTCTTCACTGCTCCAAAATTCCAATTCTTTAGTTTTTATTACCATGGTAACTTTTTTCTCTAATGTTCTGCCGGAATACTCTTTACTTTTGGGATCCCACTCCCTTAGAACCAAAATATCGCCCTTATCACACTTCCAATCAGCCAATCTTAGCTCGTATTTCTTAACGCCATCAAGTATTCTCTGGAAATATTCAGGCCAGACCTTCTTATTAATCCTCATGGTTTTTTCCTTATTTATTCTTCTTATCAGTTCTGGATAATAGATATATCATCCCGCCTAAACATAATAGGAATAAACCAATTCCTATGGGGGATCCCCATCCGAATATTAGCGTCAGCTCGCTCATCTGTTCTCCTTTTTCTCTAATGTATAATAATCAACTTCTAAGTCACTTATTCTGTTTTTAAACCAAAATAAAGCGTCACTTAAAGCTTGGTTATAAATTTCGGCTCCCACCTTTTCAATCAATAAGTCGGCAAACATCTCTGCCTGCAAGTCGCCAATTTCTTCCTCGCGCTGATCAATAAAAAATGCCTGAATTTCTTTGCGTAACTTTTCTTTGTGCTCTTTTGATAACTCAATTTTTGAGTCTTTTTTGGAGTAATCCATAGTGCAATAAAACCATTCCTAATTGTAAAAATTTACCGAAAAATATGTTTATGCATCTTATAAAATCTTATTTGATAAAAGCCATTATATAAAATATAGAACATTATTAATCATAAAGGAAGCAGTGATAAAATTGACAATATCAGCAATTAAAAAATGATGATTCCTAAAAGAAAAGATGTAGCGTTTATTATTAACGATAGAACGAGAGCTTGCAAATATTTTGGTTTGATTGAATATTTTAACAAAAACGATTCTACAAAAACAATCAACAGTTCTAGAACAATAATTACTAAATAATTGATCGTAATTAAATTGATTGTCGAATTGATCCATATGAGGTAGCAAACTAAGGGGTGAGTAATAAAATTGATTAGAACAATAATTTTTAATTGTTGAATTTTTTTATTCCCCAATATATAGGCGACTAATAGCTCAACCGCAAGTGTTAGAGATAACGCTATCGAATATGTTATAAACGTCATTTTTTTCGATTTTTAGAAAATAGCACAAAAGACAACACAACAACAAGAACTACCGCTAGACCAATAACTAGATGTTCGTATCCGAAAGTATCAAAAACTCCCTTATGTTTAGAATCAGAGCCAACAGATTTATCCCCACCTATCGGCAGTAAATCAGCCAAAGCATTTTGAGCACTTAATAATATCACACTCCCAGCTTCGATAATCGAGATAAATATTTTTCCAATCCTCTTCATAACTACCCTCTTTCAATTATATATTAATTTTTATTTGATGCTTAAAATAATTTGATAATGATTTTAAACTAATAAGTAAAAAAATTGCCGATATTAGAATTATTGCTAGTGTAGTCCAATTTGAGTTTAGATACACGCTAACACCAGATGAATAAGTTGGAATGGCTCCCACGACCAATGCCAGAGCCGTCAAACCAAAAGCAGTTGCTGATCTTCCTTTTAGCATGTTTGATAAAGCAGTTAAGGTGATCGGCATGGTCATTTGCAATAAAAAAGCACCGATTATAACCAGAAGGGGGTAATTTTTAAAAAATGATAGCAGGGGGGCTGATACTAATAACACTGGAATCGCCGTTCTAATCCAGCCATACTTATCAGCAACAATTCCCCCCAACGCTTTGCCTGCAGAAATCCCGACTGCGAGTAGTATTAACCATGTAATATCTTCTTTCCATGCGGAAGCTATTCCGTATAGTGATCTAATAGAAATAGAGAACAACAGTAGAAAAATTACTAAATAATAATTATTAATTTCTGATTTAATATTTTTGGTCTGATTTTTTATCTGAGGAATTCTTGCCACATTAATAAAGATAATTGAACCGATTAATAATAAAATAAATGGCCAATATATATCATTTACACTTTTCCCAATTAAAATTCCCACCGTTAAACCGATTGCGCCTGGTGCCACAAAAATACCCGGCGCGGTTGCTTTTGCCGGATTAATATTCAAACTAATACTCCCACCACCAATATGAAAAAATGCATTCCCTAGTGCTGTAACCATTACTGCTAAAAACGGATAGTTTAATAAAAGAAAGGAGATCAAAACTAATAAGCATCCAAACTGGGCACTTCCTTTAGGGTTTTTAAATTTATCTACCAATATGCCCAAAGGTGCTTGTAGCCCAAAAGCGATAATGTTATAAGCAATAATATAAAAAAACGCACTATCCGCAGAGTAAATATTGCGCAATAATGCGCTAAATACTACCAAAGCACAACATAAATCAATAATTCCATGAATAATACTAAATCCCAATAATGTAATTATCGAATTTTTGTTCATAATTAAGATATTAATATTTAGCTAATAGTTGGGCTTAACGGATTATAATAAAGATTCACCAGTCATTTAAGCATTCAATTCTTTAGTAACGCCCGTTACTTTTTATTATATCTATTATTGTCGCGACCGTATAATTTTTTATCAACCATTTTCTGCCACTCTTTTGACATATCAATCCCCAATAAATTTGCCATACAAACCACAGTAAAAACAATATCGGATAATTCTTGGCCTAAACTATTTTCTTGTTCTCCATCTTTTTTCTTTTTTGTGCCATAAAGATGATTTATCTCACGAGCAAGTTCGCCCGTTTCTTCGGTCAATCTGGCCAAAATTTCATAAGGTGGCCAGTATTGTGGTGTAAATTGACTTGTCCACTTGTCAACATCATTTTGAATTTTTTTAAGTGACATAATTGTTTAGTTTATTCCGCCCCGCGATTAATTAATTCCTGCATTAAGTCTCCGTATTTCTTATTTTCAATTATACTAGTTGGAGAAATTAAAGTTAATAAATTAATACATTCTTGCCTTGCCGATTCTTTTTCTTTGGGTAAATTTACTATCCTTTCAATTTCTATAAAGTTTCCTAATTTCTCAACGTTATCTAAATCAATGACAAATTTTTTGTATTTGTAAGACTCTCTTTTCTTGTCTATTGCAAATGCTTCTTTAAAACCAAGTTTATTAAGAAATTCTACCCCTAAATCAATATTGCTTAACTCCGATGATAATTCTATCCCTCCGCCAGTTCTGCGTATTTCTTTAAATTCAAGTGAACATTTATCGTTTGTAGATCTAATTCTAGGGACAATTCCTCCATCAATTATCATCTTTTTTGAAACTAAAAACATAGGATGACCAAAAAATTTGTCAATCTGATGAACCGATTTTTGAAAGCTTGCTCCCATTTCTTCGAGCTTCTTTTTAATTTTATCAAATTTATCTACTTTGGCTCTAATTTCGACTTCTATCATATCCTCTCCTTTTTCTAATTATTTTGTCATAATTTACCAAGCTCGTTATAGGAACCATCAAACTGGGATTGTAAATAAATTAATTCTTTATTTAAATCTATCATATAAATCTCGGCTGACTGGTGAAAAGGGTCAACGCTTTGTCGTTTGTCGTCTTTATCATATAAAGCAACATTAATAATATTTTGATTTTCATCCGTTTCTTGCTTAACTCCGATTTTATTTCCATCAACGTTTAGCACACAATCGCCTTCTAACAATTTTAATTCAACAATTTTTTTAACGATATCAACGCCATCAATCATAACAACATCGGCATAATATTCCTTTCCGCAAACCACGATTTCACTTTTCTGCGACAACTCATTTTTATCTATTGAAGATTGGAACTCTTTATTAGTTGATATGAAATATACAATTATTCCAAAAATAATTACTACAACTGATACAATAATTAATCTGATCGTTTTTTTGTTCATAGCTTAAAAAATATCATTATATATTTGTTAAAAAAAAGCTATAAATATATCCCCATGATTTTTCATAACAAGCATATCATACAACATGATAACATACATATGATTACGCAGTCTGCATGGCAATAAAATTTCGACAAATATGAGCGCTTAAGCACGCAAGTGATTCAAGTGGAGAGATAGCGAAAAGGAGCGGAACCTCTTATGTTATGTTGATTAATACATAACGTAAAAAATCACCCAAGTATTTCAGCTAGTATTTTATTTGCTGATATATAATTATTTACACAATAAATTTGTTCAGGTGCTAATTTTTTAAAAAAATTATCTGCCTCTTTGGTAAGGCCGACTAAAATTATCTTCTTTTTTGGCTTTATGGCTAAGCTAATCTCCGAAGACGTGCCAGAGTCTAAACCACATGCTACTACTATGTCGCTAGACAAAACATTTATATAGTTTCTTCCAGATCTCATGTTTGTGCAAATTGCAATATCTAAAAATTTTGAAAAATTATTTTTTTCATCATTTGGTAATATTCCGATGGTTAAACCACCGTTTTCCTTTGCACCTTTTAGCGCCTCATTCATTACACCTTTATTTATACCACCTGTTAAAGTAACCCAGTCCTTTTCAGCACAAAACTTTCCGATATTATAGGCATTTTTTAAATCTTTATTAGTGGCCTTACTGCCAGGGCCCATTATCCCAACTATTTTTTTAGTCATAAGTTAATTATTTATTAAATATCTTTTCCTTCCCATTCTTGAAAAAAATGTGTTAAATATTCCTCCATTATTTTATGTCGCTTCTCGGCAATTTTTTTCGCAGTCGCCATATTCATCAATTCTTTCAAAAGCTACAAAAATGGGTAGTATCTCGCACAACGTTTCTGGAACAAAGTGGAAGAAAATTTGGGTGAGGGGCGAGCCGAGGGTTGAACCATAGATCCCTTGTTATACGCTCCGACGACTGAAAAGAGGAGAGCACAGCGGGGTCGACCTAAGGGAGAAGTCAATTTCCTTTGCCGTTATAATTCTCCATTCCATTCTTTATAGAATTCATCAAGAAACTGCTCCATAAATTTATGTCTATGTTCAGCCATAGATTTTCCAGTATTAGTGTTCATTTTGTCTTTAAGTAAAAGAAGTTTTTCATAGAAATGGTTAAGTGTCGGAGCATTGCTGTTTTTGTATTCTTCTTTAGCCATATTAGGATTTGGTTTAATTTCTGGAATGAACCACCCCGCGGCAAGCCGACGGGGTATCCGGCTACAAGTTAAATAACTG
>CAZLCL010000004.1:7220-49970 GCA_964558315.1 uncultured Candidatus Saccharibacteria bacterium | reverse complement strand
CGACTTAAAACGAGAGATAAATCTCGTTTTTTTAAGTTAAGACTTAGTTTATTCTTGCAATAATTATAAATAGTGGTAATATTAAAGCAAAGTCAAGAGGATTAATAATAGAGAACAAGATGCTAAAAAACAAAAAAATTAAAGCTCTGTTATCACTTTTATTTATTGCATGCGGAAGCGGTCTAATTTATGCTTCCACAAATGATTTTATCTCTGTTGGGGCCGACACTATTAAAAATAGTAGTGAAATTGGAACTACGTTGATTGTCACACTTTTTATTGTCGGTATGGCTTTAACTGCTATCGGAGTAATGACTTTATTCTTTGTGGTGGCTTCTAAATCAGATGATTATTAATAGATAAGACCAATGAAAGAAAGAAAAGTTTTGTTAGCCTTAATTCTAATTTTACTTGGGACTGTAATCTTTTTGGGCAACTACATTCCATTATTTAATTATCGTATTGTTTGGCCGATAATAATTATTATTATCGGCTTAGGCATTATGTTTAGAGATATCTTTCATGATTAAAAAGGAGAGATAACATGGAATCAAAATTTTTACGACCTAAAGATGGCAGAATTATTGGTGGAGTTTGTTTGGGTGTCGCAGATTATTTTAAGATTGATGTTGTGATTATTAGGCTCATATTCGTATTGTTGCTGATTTCTAAAGGAGCTGGCGCTCTAATATATATAATTTTATTAATTATCATGCCGGAAGAGGGCGGTAAATCATACGCTGATAATATAAAAAAAGAAATTAATGATAGCGATAGCCACAAAATTAAAGAGACGGCTAATAAGGCGGCTGGCGGTATTAAAAAAGCGGCAGTTAATGCAAGGGGAGATATGATATTTGCCTACATCTTAATAATTCTTGGGCTGTTATTAGTTATAAACAATTTATTTCCAGAAATGTCATTTACAAAATCTTGGCCACTACTCTTAGTAATTATTGGTATTGTGCTTCTTTTGCCGTTTGAAAGAAAGGAGAAGCGATGAACGCAAATCGCCTATTTTGGGGGGTAATAATAATTATTATTGGATTATTGTGGTTATCTACAAATCTTGGCATAATTTCTGGTGGTTTTTGGTCTGAAATTTGGCGTCTTTGGCCGATAATTTTTGTTATTTGGGGTGTCTCATTACTATTTTCACAGAAAGGTTTAAATACAGTCTGGCTCTCGGTAATTTCTCTAATTCTCGTGTTAGCTATAGTGTCTGCGTTTGCCTGGGTATACAAAGGAGTTAAGAATGAAAGCATAATCACCGAGGTAAATGAGCAGATCTCTAACAGCGCAGATAATGTAGTTTTAGATTTTAAAATTGGTGCGGCTGAATTTATCTTGTCAGATGGCGCAGAAAAGATACTGGAGGGTAGGGTCGAATCAAATAGTGGAATTGATATTGATAATGAAATAATTAATAAAACCCAGACCATATCAATTAATCAATTGCCGATCAGCAATTTTTTATTAAATCCCAATATAAAAAATCGGATGGAGTTAAAAACTTCAGCGGAGCTTCCATTGAGAGTGAATATTGATTCCGGAGCATCGAAGATTACCATGGATCTACGACAATCAATATTAAGCGAATTAGATATAGATAGTGGCGCTACGTCAGCGGAGATTAAAATAGGAGATAAGTCAAAAGCTGTAAAAATTGTTATTTCAAGCGGTGCTTCGACTTTTGATATAGAAGTGCCATTAAGCCATGCAATTAAAGTTGAAAATAAATCAGGGCTATCCAGTAACAATTTTTCTGCTATCGGTTTATCAAAATCCGGAGAAAACTGGCTAAGTTCCGATTATGATCAGAACGAAAACAAAATTGACATTATTTTTGAATCAGGGGCATCCAGTCTGATTTTAAATAGGAACTAGAAAGTGATAATTGTAATTTCAGAAGATTGCACACGAGGCATTGAGCTCAAAAAAAATGTCTTTAAAAATTTCGAAAAGACGATCTTTCCCAAAAATGTTCTCTAGATGTTTTCTCAAATCTCAATAGTATCGCAAAAGTTACTAAGTAATTATAAAAAAGTGTAAAAAATCCGTGATCACGGAAATATTACACAAATGTTGGTTTTATATTCAAGCTTGCATTTAATTGCTACTACTACAAAATTTAGCTGTGATAAATAATTAATTTATCTTTTAGTTTTTCTAAATAATGAGTAGAAAAATCTATTAATTTGTTTTTTTCATGCGAATCACTGCGTTTTTGCACAGTTGAGCTGGCGACTGGAGGATAAAATGATTGTTAGGATTTAATTTCTCTAAAACATCTCCTTGGAGAGTGGTAAATTTAGTTAATTTTTTTCTATAGATTTTATCTGGAGTTACTATCTCAACCCATGAATTTTTAATAATTTCGTTTCTTGCTTCTATTAGATAACAATTGCCATTTTGAACTCGTTTTGGAATCTTGTGAGATCCTGAAATAAATTCAGGATGAAATTTAGTGTCGAGTTTCTTTTTTACAATTCCCACAAATTGCCAATCGGAAGAGGGGCGAGAAGTTTGATAATTTATATCAGCGTCAGTTGGTTTCCCAAAATAGAAGCCTGTGGAGTATTCGCGGTTGGTAACAGTATCAAGTTCTCTTTTTAGTTCTTTAATACCTTGGTTCTTCGATTGGGCTAAATTATCAATTGCTTTTCTGTAAGCTCTGGCCACAATGGCACAGTAGTATATACTTTTATTACGACCTTCTACTTTGAATGATTTAATGCCAGCGTCGTGCAACTCTTTAAGATGATCAATCATATTTAAATCTTTTGAATTGTAAATGTATGAACCATGATCATCTTCTTCAACGGGCATAAATTGTCCCGGTCTTTTTTCTTCGACTAAGGTATACTTCCAGCGACAGGCTTGGACACATGTCCCGCGATTGGCGTCACGATAGCTTAAATAATTCGATAGATTGCATCGCCCAGAAACTGAATTACACATAGCACCATGAACAAAAGCCTCCAGCATAATCTTTTTAGGCACCTTTTTTCTAATCTCGATTATTTCCGTAATTGAAAGCTCTCTTGGCAAAATTATTCTAGAGACTCCGTTTTTAGCCCAAAATTTGATAGCTTCAGAGTTTGTGGCATTGGCTTGAGTTGATAGGTGGAGCTCTATTCTATTGCTATACTGCTTGACTGTTCCGATATTATTTTGTGTTTTGTGTTTTAATATTTGAAATTTGTTTGTATCTAGTTTCTTTAAGCTTGTGAGTTGGTTTTTAACGATTTGCAGAATTCCTGGATCAGCCACAATTATTGCATCAGGTTGCATGGCAATTAGTTTGCGGGCATGTGCTCTAATTTTTGCCATTTCACATTCATGCGGATATGTGTTAAGAGTAACATAAAACTTTTTGCCGATAAAATGGGCATATTCAATCGCTTCTTTAAGCGTTTTATAATTAAACCCGATTTCGCGAGTGCGCATGCTAAAAGCACTTGTTGAACCATAACAAGCATCAGCACCATATTGATAGGCGATTTTAGCTTTTTCTAAATCGCCAGCTGGCATTAAAAGCTCGGGCATAATAAAAGTTATAAGTTAATAAAGTTTTTAAAGCTTATAAAGTATAAATTCATTCGACTTTATGAACTTTCTAACTTTATGAACTTGATAAACTCATTAGAGCATGATAGATTCACGAAGCAGGGGGATAATTTCCCCATATGCTTTAGCGGCGGCTCTATAAGCGGCTCGCCCCCTCTCATTTAACATATAAATTTTTCTAATGCGCATACCATTAGATATCTCATGAACCTCAACATATTTACCCTTCATTAATTGATCTAAGGCAGGATATATCGTTGATTCGGTTGGGCGACAAGCACCCTCTGATAGTTCTTCAATTCTTTTGACAATTTTATAACCGTAAGATTCTTTATCTTTATAAAGAACTTTTAGCAAAAAGAATTTTATTAGACCCTGATTGATTAATTTTTTCCAATAACGCGGGTTATCAATATCCATAGATTTATTCACTCAATATTAAAAAGGCCAAGTTCACTGCCTTTTTTGTTTTGGTGTCTGTTTTATTTTTTATAATTACCTTGTTGGTCTTAGTATAATTATGTTATCTAAAATTAACTAACCTGTCAAATATGCATTATGTGATATAATTAGGTAAAAACACGCTATATATTTATTATTTTGTAATACAAATATTTATTATTATGAAAAAGATTAAACTGTTTGTTGATTTTGATGGTGTAATTCTTAATACATCTCTATTCAATAGTAGATTGTTTGATGCTTTTTTTAGAATGGGTTACGAAATGAAAGATATTAAAACAACATATATGTTAGAAGGAATGGACAACAAATATAACCCGAGTAATCATTTGCAAAGGCTAGTAAAAATTAAACCGACCAGTTTGAAACTTGCAGATTCAAGATTGGCAAAAGTTTTTTCCGATATTAGGAGTATGTTATATGATGATGTCGAGCAATTTTTTAAAAATATTGACACAGAGGTATACGAAGTAAATATATTAACCGTAGGAGAGGAAAAGTATCAATTAAAAAAAATTGAAAATGCGAACATAAAAAATAAGATTAGTAATATTTATATTACAGACCAAGAAAAGTGGAAGCATTTATCAAGTATTGTCTCCGAAATGGAAAACTTTATCCTTATTGATGATTTAGCGGATACACTCGAAGAAATTAAAAGAAATTTTCCCAAATCGTTTTGTTTGCAGATAGTGCGTCAAGATTTAGATATGTTAGATGCTGAGGCTCATTATAAAGATGTATATGAAGGAATAAAAATAAAATGTTTGCCAGAGGCGATAAAATACCTGTCGTTGAAACCCAAAAGTTAAAATCCAAAACACAAAATTGAAATCTAAAAAAGGCTAAGACAAAATGACAGATTATTATTTTTTAGTATTTAATTATGCCTGAGCTACCGGAAGTGGAAACAATCGTTAGGGGTTTAAAAAAAGTGATAATTGGCAAAAGAATCACGAATTTTGATGATCGCGACAACAAGGTTGTGCAAATACACAAAAAAGAAGTTATTGGCAAACAAATTGATAATATTAGCCGCAGAGCCAAGAATATCTTTTTTGAGTTGGATGATGATAATCTAATATTATTCCATCTAAAGATGACGGGACAGCTAATATGGGAAGAATGCCCAGGCGAAAATGATTTTTGTTTGCGCAATCGCAAGGGTGGAGGCCATCCGGATGGTGCATGGCTTGAGAAGTTGCCCAATAAACATACAAGGGCCATATTTTATTTTGATGACGAAAGCGTGCTATATTTTAACGATATTAGAAGATTCGGCTGGATAAAGATAATTCAAAAATCAAAGATCAAAGATCATAATTATGGGGCCCTATTTAATAATATTGGAGTAGAGCCTTTAGAGGGAGAGCTCACTCCTGAGTATTTAGCTGAGATGGCCAAGAGATTCCCTAATCGCAAGATTAAACAGTTCATAATGGATCAAGCCATAATTGCCGGAGTGGGGAATATCTATGCCGATGAGTCGCTTTTTGAGGCGGGTATAAAACCGATGCGCTTGGTGTCTAAGTTAACTAAGCAAGAGTGGAGCAAATTAATTTCGGCCGCCCAAAAGGTGTTGAATCGGGCAATTGATTTTGGTGGTTCATCTAGTGAAAATTTTGTAGATGCTTTTGGCAAGCAGGGCGAAGCTCACGAGCATCTATTAGTTTACCGTAAAACTGGGCAGAAGTGCCCCAATAATTGCGGAGGAGCTATCGAGCGCACCGTAATCGGAGGTCGTGGCACACACTGGTGTCCAAAATGCCAGAAGTAAGCCAAATATAAAATTAAGAATAACGAATAAAGAATTATGGAAAAAGTAGCAATAGAATTTAAAATTCTGACTGAGGCGTTGATTGTTGGGAATGGGGAGATTTTGTTGTGCCAGTGCAAGAAAAACGGTTTTTAGGCGGGGTAAATAACCGGTGTTTGAGAAGAAAGATCAAATCTGGAGAAAACTGCTGGTAAATATGGACATTTATTGCTACATATGATATAATGTTAACATGAAGCGATCAGAATCACTTATTATTGGTGTTATTCTAATCTGTCCGCACAGCGGTTGATTCTTCGTTGCAGACATCTAAAGATCAGCCGCCAAAAGGCGGTTTTTTTGTTCTGCTTGAAGGGCATACGCTTTTCAATACAGCACGAAAGGGGATATCTGTGGCAAAGAGGTCTGCATCAAGAGTTAACGGCGTGAACGCGGAGAAGAAATGCCCTCATTGCGGGGCTGGGCTCCATGGACCGAGGCCCAAAGCCGACCCGCCGGTTGCGCGGAACACCCTCAAAAGATGCATTCAATGTAGTCAACCGGGTTGTCCCAAGTGTATGGAGCAAGAAATTAACACCGGTGCATGGAAGCACCGGAGGTGCTAAGGGGTCGCAGTAGCATTATGAGATCCAGTCCGCCCGCCGACCCGGCGGGCGGACTTTTCTTTTTCCATATTTTTCGCTTTAATGTAGTGGTAGGCTGGGGTTAGATTAACTAAGGATAATATATGGAGAGATTTTTTGCTGAAAAATATTTTGATTTAAATAAATTTGAGTTCAGACAAGTCTTTGTTCCCAAGAAGCCGCTTTGGGAAACAGTTAAGAATATCGAAGAATATATAATAACTTTCTTTAAAGAGAAACAATCTAAGAACCTTGGAGGTCGTTTTCCTAGGGCATTTATGGAAGGGGAGCATATTTATGTTGGAGAAGGCACAAAAATATATCCCGGTGCATATGTGGGAGATAATGTTGTTATCGGCAATAACTGCGAAATTCGCCCTGGAGCTTTTATTAGAGAAAATGTAATTCTTGGAGATGAGTGTATTATCGGCAACTCCTGTGAGATAAAAAATTCCATCATGCTCAACAAGGCCTGGACCTCCCATTTTAATTACGTAGGTGATTCGATAATTGGTAACAACACCAATATTGCGGCCAGCACGATCTTTGCCAATATAAGATTCGATTTTTTTGACGATAACCCCAAAACTATTGGAATTAAGTCGGATGGCAAGTATTATGATACCGGATTACTAAAATTTGGCAGTATTCTGGGTGACGGTAGCCAAACAGGATGTAAAGCATTAATTAATCCCGGAACTTTTATCGGCAAGAGGTGTGTGCTGGGTGGCTTTAAAAGTCATAGAGGATTAATAGCTGATGATTCAAAAATTATAGATCATTTGAAAGATTAAGAGGAGAACAAAATGAATTTTGCCGCAGTTATATTAGCCGCCGGTAAGGGCACAAGAATGAACGAAGGCTCTGCTTCCCCCATACCAAAAGTGATGTTTGAGGCAAATGGCAAACCCTTGCTTTATTACGCTATCAAAAATGTGCAAGACTCTGGAATCGAGCGAATAGTTGCTGTTGTCGGCTATAAACAAGAGTTAGTTAGGGAATACTTTGCTGATTCTATTGATTATGCAGTTCAAGAGGAACAGTTAGGCACCGGTCATGCTGCAATGATGGCCAGAGAGAGCCTAATAGGTCAAGTTGAGGCTGTTGTGGTGTGTTACGGTGACATGCCCTTGTTTAAGCCTGAAACAATCAAAAATCTGATTCAAGAGTATCAAAATGAACAACCGACTATTGCTATGCTATCGGTTGATTTTGCCGATCCAAATTTCTGGGCATTCGGCCGGATCTTGCGCGATGAAGATGGCTATGTTTCCGAAATTGTTGAACAAAAGGATTGCACTGAGGAACAAAAGCAGATTTCGGAATCAAACCCCGGGTTTTATATTTTTGATGCAGAATGGTTGTGGCAAAACTTTGATAAGCTTTCCACAAACAATGCCCAAAAAGAATATTATCTAACAGATCTAATAAAAATTGCCAAAGATCAAGGCAAAAAGATAATCGCGGTTAAGGTGTCGAGCGAGGAAGAAGTGTTAGGCGTGAATAATCCCGAACAGCTAAAAGAGGCGGAGAGCATTTTGTCTTCCCGTAGCTAACAATGTAATATTATGTGAAAATACCTGTTATTGTTGTAAAAGGAATATCATTATTTCATTTCACATATTAATATGCGCAGAATCAAAACAAGAGGCGTGGTAATAAAGCGTTTGAACTTTAATGAGGCAGATAAAATTCTGACTATTTTTACTGATCGCTTGGGAAAAATTAAAGCAATCGCCAAGGGTGTGCGTAAAATATCCTCCAGAATGGCAGGGAGCCTAGAGCCATACAATTTACTTGAGCTGGAAATGCATCAAGGCAAAACATTCTATATCGTAACAGGTGCCAGAATTATCGAAAACCACAGCTTCGATCGAGATCGAAAATTGTCAATGCAAGCAGTCTATGTGGCGGAGATTATTGACAAGATTTTTGAAGAGGAAGAGAAAAATATTGATGCTTTCGAACTATTCATAAAAACATTAAAGATAATTTCGGAAGATAAAAACCGTTTAATATTGTTGTCCTATGAGCTGAAGATTTTGGACCAAGCGGGTTTTAAGCCTGATTTTTATCACTGTTTTAAATGTAAAAAAAAGCTTAAACCGGATGACAATTATTTGTCGGAAAACGATGGGCTGATACTTTGTTCTCTATGCGCACAAGGGGTTTTTTCAAAATCATTAATAAGCAACAGCTTTATAAAGTTACTTCGTCTTTTACAAAATGATGAACTTAATGTTTGTCAGAAAATAAAATGTCCTAGCGATCATGTTAAATTAGCAAAGACGATTACCGAAAAATACTTAGAAAATGCTCTCGAGAGAGAACTTGTTAGCAAAAAACAACTGATCAGTTAGCAAACCTAACACAATAATATGCAACGATCGTATCAAAACATTGGGTTTGATTATTAAGAATTTTGACTTTTTGAGGTAAATGAAAAATCCAAAGACAAAAATTATTCTTAGAGATATCAGTTTAACAATACTGGAAGTTATTGTAAATTTTCCTTTTGTAGTTGGTCACGCTTTTTTAACTCCAAATAAATTATGTGAACAGATTGAGCTAAAAGGTTTCAGAATAACCAGGTTTAGCGAAAGAATTAAATATTTAGAAAAAAGTGGTTATATTAAAATCAATAATAACTCGATTGTTCTAACGGATAAGGGAAATATTAAATGCTTAGAGAATTCTAAAGATAAATCTTCGGACGGTAGGTGGCGGATATTGTCCTTCGATATTCCCGAGGAGTTCAGAAAAAGAAGAGACCGATTTAGACGATCAATTAAACAGATTGGTTTCCGCCAAGTTCAGAAGAGTTTGTGGGCTTGCCCTTATAATAAAGCTGATGATGAAATTTTAGTGATTAAAATGCACGAGGTTGAAAAATTTGTAGCTTATTTTGTTGTAGAAAAAACAGATATTGAGAATGAGCTCAAAAAAATTTTCAAAACACAATAGATTGCAACGATCGTATCAAATTATTGTGTTTTAAAAATGAGTGGTGTTAGATAATTATGCCTTTTCTTTGTAAAATTGGTTATAGCCGCACAATCATTAGAAGAATATTTTCGGATCATAGTTGACCTGGAAAAATCAGGCTGGTAATATGATAAAAATGAAACAAATAATGCAAAATAGAGCGATTTTTTTATCAAAGCAATCAGGTGCTCTAGTTTGTGTTGTGGTCGTGGGTAAACGGGTGGTTTTAGTGTAATCTTTAAATATAGTTAAACATTAAAACCGCCAAGTCTACCGGCGGCTTTTTTGTTTTTGTCTGGGTTGGTGATTTTTCGTCATCCCGGAACGAATACAAGGGAGGAAGAATCGTGACTCAACATCAGGTAGCGTTTCGCAATAGTGGCAAAACGGCAAGAGCGCAAAGGGCTGAGCAACAAGCTCTTGCTCAATTACGCCGGCAGAATTACTGCCAAAGGGCTCTTGCCAACTACAATCATGTCATGGCAAAAGTCGAAAAACGTCTGCGCTGATGCCTGATAGAGCCATGGTGCCCCGATGACAATATCGGGGCACCAACGCCTTACCTACAAGGTAAACCACCTGCGTAAGCAGGTGTATGCGTTTAAAGCATTAGCATTATGCAATCAGATGCATATACAATAACTTAAGAAAAAATACATTCTCTACCATACTCTGTCATTCTTAACCCGCTGAATCAGCGGGTTAAGAATCCCATCACCGCGTTAATGGTAAACAGATCCTTCGTTTCACTCAGGATGACAAAAGAGGGCATTAGCCCGTTGAACCCAGAAACCACCTGCGTTAGCTGGTTGAGCATCATTGTTTACGTTTGGCTTAAAATAGGATAAAATCTGGCTAGAATATTAAAGAGGAAAAATATGGCTGATCAAGACAGGATGGAAAAAATTGTATCTCTCTGCAAGAGGAGAGGCTTCGTAAATAGTGCATCTGAGATATATGGCGGTTTTGCTAACTCATATAACTACGGTCCTTACGGCTCGGAGTTAAAAAAGAATATTAAAGATTTGTGGTGGAAAAAATTTGTAAACAACCGATCGGATATTGTTGGGATTGACGGCCCTATTATTCTTCACCCAAGGTTATGGGAGGCTAGTGGCCATACCACCAGTTTTAATGATGCTATGGTGGATTGCAAGGAGTGCAAAAGCAGGTTCAGGGCTGACAATATTGTCGAAGATGCTACTGGGCAGGACTTAGAGGGTAAATTAGAGCAAATGAAAAAAATGCTTGATGACAAGGTTAATTGTCCAAATTGTGGCAAACGGAATTGGAGTGAGGTAAGAAATTTTAACATGATGTTTAAGACTAACATGAATACTACCGGAGTTGGGGATGAGGCAGTGGCATATCTACGGCCAGAAACTGCCGGTGCTATTTTTATTGAATTTAAAAATATTTTAGACTCCACACGCCAAAAGATTCCTTTTGGAGTGGCTCAAATCGGCAAAGCTTTCCGAAACGAAATTGTAGCCGGAAATTTTATTTTTAGACTTCGAGAATTTGAGCAGATGGAGATAGAATACTATATTTCTCCCGACAGTAATTGGCAAGAGATTTTTTCGGAGTGGCTAGATTTACAAGAGGAATTTGCCATTGAGATTGGAGCGGTCAAAGAAAATTTGAGAAGATATGAACATCCCAAAGAAAAACTTTCCCACTATTCCAAAAAAACAGTAGATATTGAATATCAATATCCTTTTGGCTTTAAGGAGTTATTCGGATTGGCTCATCGTAGTGATTTTGATTTGAAGGTTCATTCTGAGAAAAGCGGAGAGAAGCTCGAGTATTTTGATGAGGCAACAAATCGGAAGTATATACCACATGTTTTGGAGCCGACTTTTGGATTAGATCGTAGTATTTTAGTTGCTTTAGATAGTGCATATTGCGAAGAGACTGTTGGGGATGGTAAAAGAGTTGTGATGAAATTCCCGCCAAAGATTGCCCCAGTTAAGGCGGCAATTTTCCCGCTGTTAAAGAATAAGCCCGAGCTTGTTAATATGGCAAAACAAATTTTTGACGATCTCAAAACGTCTTTTGTTTGTGAATTTGATGATAACGGCAATATCGGAAAACGCTATCGTCGTCAAGATGAGATTGGGACTCCTTTTTGCGTTACAGTTGATTTCGATAGTCTCAATGATAATACTGTAACAATTAGAGACAGGGATACTTTGAAGCAACAAAGGGTTAAGATTCAGGAAATTGCGAGCTTAATTACTCAAAAATTATAGACTTAGAATATACTAATTAATAATCAGCCAATAAAAAATTAATATATCGGCTGATTATTTTTTATTATTTATTTAATGCTGTATTAGAAATATTTATATACAAGTATTTGTCCACAACTTTATCCACAAAAATGGATTATTTATGCTTTGACCAAATAGCCATACAGGTCTAATATGTAAGCTAGTGGTAAAAAGTGGGATAAAGTGGAATACCACTAATCTATCCAAAAACAAAAATGTTCTAAATGTTGTTGAATTTAACATTCATCAACTTAAATAAAAATGCATATTTAAAAAGATGAGGGAAGAGTTTACGACATCGTCGCATTTTATAGGTCGGCTGTAATTATTAACTTTTATCAATATGTTTATTGGCGAATACTCTCATAGTGTAGATGACAAAAATCGTATATCTATGCCCTCAAAATTTAGAAATCAGTTATCTAATGGTTGTGTTGTAACGAGAGGGCTAGATCATTGTTTGTGGGTTTATCCCAAAGATGAATTTCAATTATTAGCGGAGAAAATTTCTAATCTGCCAATTACTCAAAAAAATGCGAGAAGTTTTTCAAGACTAATGTTGGCTGGAGCCGTTGAAGCAGAATTGGATAAGAGTGGTCGCATAGTTTTGCCTAAATATTTGTTACAGTATGCCAAAATAAAAAGCAAAATATCTGTAAACGGAGTATATAATCGTATAGAAATATGGCCGGATGAAGAGTGGCAAAAGTTTAAAACTGAAATGGAAAACAATTCAGAAGAGGTAGCGGAAAATTTAGACCAAATTGGATTTTAGAACATTAAAAACTTTCACAAATCAGCAGCCAGGTCCAACAGCGGAGGGGCATAAGGCAACTTATTCTATTAAAAACAAAAATAAAACCTCTCAGATTATCTGAGAGGCATCTTTACTAAAATATTATACCAAAAATAATAAAAATAAAAATATGCTGGCTGCTGATTTGTGAAAGTAAAAGATGAGAATAATAGGAGAAACAGATGGGAAGAATGTTAACAATTACCAACTCAAATAAATCTCAACTGGGGATAAAAAAAAGAATGGTAAAAAGGGAATTTGCTATAGGAGCTAATACAATAAAATATGTGGCAATATCAATTTTTACCATATTATCTTTGGTATATTTAACACAAGCTACGGAAGGGGCGAATAGAAGTATAAAAATTAGAGATATCAATGATAAAAAAGATCAGCTTGAACTTAAGAAGGAAAGGCTTGAGGTAGAAAAAGTCAGATTACAATCTCTACAAGAAATTGATCAAGACGTTCAAAAACCGGAGATGGAGCCGGTGTCAAAAGTAAACCATTTAGATGAACAAAGTTCTGACTTGGCGTCTGCTGAATAATGTTTTTAACCATCAATAAAGGATATACTTCAATAATATTTGCTCATCAAGTAATATATCTATATGAACTTAGATAATGAAATTGAAGCACGTTTTCGTGTCGCAGGTGTTCTGGTGATTTTTCTTATGCTCGTAATCATTGGTAGAATGTTTGAGAAACAAATTATCCAGCATGATAAATATGTTGCCTTAGCTGAAGAACAGCAAAGATTTGAAGAGACAGAGAGCGCTCAAAGGGGAAGAATTTATGCCCATGATGCTATCGAAGAGGAAGGTTCGTTGTATCCTTTAGCTTTTGATGTTAAAAAATATCAAGTTTGGGCTGTCCCAAAGCAGATAAAAGACAAATTAGAGGTGGCTAGCAAACTATCTGCTTTGTTAAATGTGGCTGAAGAGGAGTTATTCTCAAAAATTAACAATGAGAAACTTTATATCCCTCCTCTAGCTAAGGGCTTAGATTATGATACAGCGCAAAGTATTAAATCAGAGAAAATTTCTGGTGTGATTATCGTGCCCGAAAATAGCAGGTATTATCCCGAAGGGAATTTGGCTTCTCATTTGCTAGGTTTTGTTAATGCTGAAAACAAAGGAAATTATGGTTTTGAGGGGCATTACAATAAGGAGCTTCAGGGATCAAGCGGACTTAAAATTGGAGAAAAAGACACTTTAGGAAGAGTAATTTCTTTGTTAAATAAAAAAGACGCGCAAGATGGTGCCAGTTATATTTTAACTATAGATCGTTCTGTGCAATATTACGTAGAAAAAAAATTAGCTGAGGCGTTAGAAGAATATCAAGCCGAATCTGGCACAATTATTGTTATGGATGTAGAAACGGGAGGGATCTTGGCTATGGCCAGTTTGCCAAATTATAACCCAAATCAGTATCGGCTGGTGGCCGAAGAAAATCCTGAAAGGTTTATTAATCCGGCAATAGCATATTTGTATGAGCCCGGAAGTATTTTTAAACCGATAATTATGTCGGCCGCTATTGATAAAGGTTTAATTACAGCAGAGACAGAAAGTGAATTTGATTGGCATGTCTGGGTGGATAACTATGAGATTAAAACTGCGGAAAGAAAAGCTTTTGGTAAAGAAAATATGGTTCAGGTATTACAAAATTCAGATAATGTTGCTATGGTTTGGATATCTGAACTGCTTGGGAAAGAAACGATGTATGAATATCTAAAAAATTTTAATTTTTTAGATAAGACCGGGATTGATTTGGACACCGAAGTTTCCGGCTATACTAAACCGGTTAAAGAGTGGAGAGATATTAATCGCGCTACAATAGCTTTTGGCCAAGGTATTGCAGTTACACCCTTGCAAATTGTAGCGGCCTACACGGCTATTGCAAACAGAGGAGTTTATGTGTATCCTCATCTCGTGGATAGAATATTGTTACCCGATGGAACTGAAAAAAAGGTTGAGAAAAAAGAGGGTATTCGGATAATTTCCGAGCAAACATCTGCGGTAATTGCCGAGATGTTAAGACAGGTAGTAGAAAATGGACATTCAAAAAGGGCTCAGGTCGAAGGCTTTTCTGTGGGAGCTAAAACAGGGACTGCGCAAATTGCGAATCCCGAAGGTGGTTATGAGCAAAATGAGTCTGGGCTGGGAATTTTTATTCACTCTTTGGCAGGATTCGCTCCAACCGAAAATCCAAAATATACCATGCTTGTAAAGCTAGATAGACCCAAGAGCGCGAAATATGCTGAAAGCACAGCGGCCCCTGTTTTTGGAGATATATCTTCATTTTTACTTAATTTTTATTATCGTTTAGACGCCAAAAAATGAATATAAAAAATGTAGTTTTAAAATTGATTTATCGCAGGTTGGCTAGTGTTGCTCGCCGAGTAATCAACAAACACCAACCGAAAATTATCGCAATTACTGGTTCGGTTGGCAAAACTTCAAGCAAAGAAGCTATCGCATTTATTTTAAAACAAAAATTGGGTGAAGATTTAAGATATACTTCGGGCAATCTTAACGCCGAAATCGGCATCCCTTTGACAATTTTGGGTTATAATGAACAACCTAAAAAAATTGAATGGCCGTTGTTTCTACTAAAGATTTCTAAACATCTCTACGAGAAAAAATTTCCAAAGTGCTTAATAATTGAAATGGGGGTGGAACACCCTGGAGATATTGATTATTTTTGTAGCATTGCCAAACCGGATATTGCAGTAATAACCGCGGCGACTGTGGCGCATGTTGCAAACTTTGCCACTCTTGAACAAATGCAAAATGAAAAAATAAAATTGTCAAAATATGTCAATGAGGAAAATTTATTTTATAACGCAGATGATGTATATTTAAAGCAAAATTTAAAAGGTGGTAAAAGATATTCAATATATAATGCTAAAGCAAGCATTTTTGCGTCTGATATTGATATCAGTATAGAGGGAAATAAATATCAATTAAATTTTCAGAATAAAAAATTTTTAGTAAAAAATCTATTAATCGGCAAACAGATGATATATGCTGACATGCTTGCTGTTGCGGTTTGTCATCAGCTGTTGGGGAATTATGAAGAAATAATAAATAGTATTAATTTAAGAAAGCCTTTTCATGGTAGAATGAATCTTTTAAATGGCAAAAAGGGTATTAAAATCATTGACGATACCTATAATGCAAATCCCGAATCGGTAAAAGCCGCGGCATTATGTTTAAACGAAATAAAATATCAAGGACGTAGAGTTTTGATTCTCGGGGATATGAACGAACTGGGAAAATTTGAAAAATCATATCATAAAGAGGTTGCGAAATTCATTAATGAGCTTAAAAATATAGAATTAATAATATTTGCGGGAAAAAATGCTGAATTAATGTCAGCTGAAATTAATAAAAATCACAATGTATTAGTGTATAAAAGTCGCGAAGAGCTTGATCAAAATATTTTTTCAATAATCAAAAAGGATGATCTGGTATTAATAAAAGCAAGTCAAAATAATAATTATTTTGAAGAAACTGTAAAAATATTACTTAATGATGATTTAGATCCAAAAGAAAACTTAGTCAGACAAAGTGAAGAGTGGCTAGCTAAAAAAAATTGATAAAAGGAGAAAAATGGAAGTATTAAACTATTCGGTGCAAGATATTTCAAGAATGTTGTGGTTTGCCATGGCCTCGTTTATTATTTCTCTAATTTTAACGCCATTTTTTACCGACTTTTTATTTAAACATAAAATGGGCAAGAGAATAAGAGATGCAAAATCGGCTCCAATTATGTCTAAACTTCATGCTCACAAATCAGGCACACCAACGATGGGCGGCATCTTGATATGGTTAACAACTGCGGTGTTGACGTTAATTTTTAATTTGGAAAGAAGTGCAACGTGGTTGCCGTTGTTTTGTTTGGTAGCTACGGGAATTGTTGGAGCATTTGATGATCTTTGGAATGTGCGCGGTCGTGGGCCCAACGGGGGAGGCTTGAGATTTAGAGAAAAATTTTCCCTATATACTATTATTGCAATAATCGGAGCTTGGTGGTTTTTCTATAAATTAGATTGGAATTCAATTCATATTCCGGCTGTCGGAGATTATGTTATCGGCTACTGGTATATACCAATATTTATTATTACTCTGGTATGGATGGCATTTTCATCAAATGAAACTGATGGCCTAGACGGATTAGCTGGTGGGATATTTGCACTATCTTATGCAGTTTACGCCATTATTTGTTTAACTGAGGGTAAAACAGAGTTGGCTGTCTTTTGCGGGACGATTATGGGGGCATTACTTTCGTTTTTATGGTTTAATATTCCGCCGGCAAGGTTTTTTATGGGTGACACGGGGTCAATGGCACTTGGTATGACTTTAGGTGTAATTGCCGCATTAACAAATACAATTATTCCCTTATTTATTATTACAATAGTATTTTCAATCGAAGGATTAAGTTTTATTATTCAGTTTATGTCTAAAAAACTGAGGGGCGGCAAAAAAATATTTATCTCTTCTCCTCTGCATCATCATTTGGAGGCGATTGGTTGGCCGGAGTCAAAGATCACCATGCGTTTTTGGATTATAGGTGCTGTATCAGCAACAGCCGGACTAATGGTTGCCTTACTTGGTAGCGGTGTGGTTTAAATTATTCCGATTTTAAGATAATATATAGCTATGACTAAAGACGATATTACATATGGCAGGGTCGCAATTTTGGGTGTGGGGATCGAAGGAACAGCTATGGCGAAATTTTGTATTGATAGAGCTCAAAGTGTAACCTTGCTAGACATGGCCTCTGAAAGAAAATTAATCGAAAGTTCCTCTGCGGAAAATAAAGACGAGCTGATTAGTGTCCTTAAAGATAATCGGTTTGAAAAAGTATTTGGTGCTAAATATAAAGATAATCTTTCTGATTATGATATAATTATTCGCTCACCTGGAATAAAAATATCTGATCAGAAAATTGTATCAGCAGTTAAAGATGGTGTTAAGATATCAAGCCAGATAAAAGAGTTTTTTAAGCTTTGTCCTTGCGATATTATTGGTGTTACTGGAACTAAAGGAAAAGGCACGACATCATCTATTATTAAAAAGATGCTTGAAATTGGGAAACAAGAGGACAGTGCCAATTACAGAAATGTTTACCTTGCTGGAAATATCGGCTTGCCCGCGATTAACCTGCTCTCAAAATTATCAAATCAAGATGTTGTAATATTGGAATTGTCTAGTTTTCAATTGCAAGACTTGGGTTTTAGCCCACATGTAGCTGTAATTACTAACATCGGTATTGATCATCTCGACTATCACAGTAGCGAAGAGGAATATCGAAATGCAAAAATGGAGATTGTGAAAAATCAATTACATAATGATTATGCAATAATTAATATGGATAGTTTGTATTCATATCAATATTCATCTTCTACAAACGCAAAAGTTCTATATTTCTCCTCTAAAAACCGTATAGATGAGGGGGCATATATACGGTCAAAAAATGGTATAGATGAAGTTGTTCTTGTAACGAATGGGAGTGAAAAAATTATCTGTAATAATACAGAGGTCAAATTATTCGGCAAACATAACTTAGAAAATATCGCCGCTTCCTCTGTTGTGGCTAATATTTATGGAGTAAGCCACACTGGAATTCGAAAAGCGGCTATGGAATTCAATGGTTTGCCGCATAGGTTGGAATTAATTATTGAAAAAAACGGCATTAAGATAATTAACGATTCTTATGCAACAAACCCTGCCCCAACTATTGCCGCAATAAAGTCTTTTATTGAACCTAAAATTTTGATACTTGGTGGTAGCAGTAAAAGGGCCGATTTTTCTGAACTGGCTAAAGTAATTGCTGAATCAAATACACATTTAGTTTTGTTAGTTGGAGAAGAAGCAAACAAAATAAACGAATCTTTAATAAAGTCAGCCCATCAAAGAAAAGTCATTTTTGCTCCGGCAGATATTGAGAAAATTGTAAATTTGGCATTAGAAGAAGCGCAAAAGGGAGATGTGATATTATTTTCACCAGCCTGCGCTTCATTTGATATGTTTGAAAATTATAAAGATAGGGGTGAAAAATTTAGAAAAGCGGTTCTTAAAAGCATTAAAAAACTACCATGAATAATGATTTAAGAAAAAACAAACCAGATTATTTGTTGGCCCTAGCAATATTTGTTTTGGTTATGTTCGGCCTGATTGCAATTTATTCGGTATCAAAATATTACTCTCTTCAAATAACCGATGGTGCAAACGATAAATATTACTTAACTCGTCAATTACAGTGGGTGGTGATTGGGCTAATTATTTGGATAGTTTTTCAGGCGATTGATTATCGTTTTTGGAAAAATAATTCTAAGTATATGCTATATTCGACACTATTTTTTTTAGTTTTGCCCCTATTATTTGGTCATCAAAATGATCGTTCTTCGACTCGTTGGGTAAGTATAGCGGGACAACAGTTTCAGCCATCGGAATTGGCAAAGCTGTCGTTAATATTATATTTATCCAGCTGGTTTTCTAACATAAATCTCAAAGAGATCAATAAAAATAAAACACTTCCGTTTTTTTTGATAATGATTGTAGTTTCAATATTGATGTTGCTCCAAAAAGATTTTGGAACATTGTCGGTAATGCTGGGTATCTCGGCTACAATGTATATTATTGCTGGTGCATCATACATAAATTTATTTGCTGGGGCTGGACTAGCGGGGATATTATTTTGGATCGCAATAAAAATTGAACCTTATCGCTTGCAGAGATTTTTAACTTTTTTAAATCCAGAAAGTGATACTTTGGGTAGCGGCTATCATATCAGAAATGCTTTGATAGCGATCGGTTCCGGGGGGTTGTGGGGATTAGGTTTTGGTCAAAGTAAACAAAAATATTTATATCTGCCCGAAGCTCATACAGATTCGATTTTTGCCATTATTTGCGAAGAATTGGGATTTTTAAGGGCAAGTTCAGTGATTTTACTAATCGGCTTCGTTGGTATAAGGGGATTTAGGATCGCCAAACATGCACCCGACCGTTATTCCTCTTTGTTAGCAACGGGAA
Organism: uncultured Candidatus Saccharibacteria bacterium; assembly: GCA_964558315.1. Classification (GTDB taxonomy): domain Bacteria; phylum Patescibacteriota; class UBA1384; order XYA2-FULL-43-10; family XYA2-FULL-43-10; genus MWCM01. The sequence continues at coordinate 30,444 of CAZLCL010000004.1, read as the reverse complement.
TAACTGCTTGGATTATCTGGCAATCATTCATAAATATTGGAGCGATGCTTTCACTTTTACCTTTAACGGGAGTTCCCTTGCCTCTAATAAGCTATGGCGGCTCGTCATTATTAATTCTTTTAGCGGCGGCGGGGATATTAATTAATATTTCAAAATACGCCAGCTATGCGAAAGGCACTATAAAAAAATTATAAGTGAAATTTATTATGAAAGTTAATAATAAAATATTATTAGTCAGCTCATCTACAGGTGGTCACGCAATCCCGATTTTTGAAATATACAAAGAGCTAGTTTCACGTAAATTCGATGTTTATGTTATCCATGCGAATTCATTAATTGAAAAAGAATTATTTAAGGGCGCAAAATCGTATGTTATAAGATCGGGTAAAGGCAAGCATGGCAGAATAGCAGTAAAAGTTGCCGAAAGTTTTAAATTACTGTTTTCTGTTTTTCAGGTATTGATAATTTTAATCAGAGTAAGACCTAAAATGATATTTTCAAAAGGAGGTTTTAATTCAATACCGGTTTTGTTTTGGGCAAAGTTAATTGGAATACCATATATCATTCATGAATCGGATTCGGTGATAGGAAGGGCTAACCGCTTGTATTCAAAAAACGCAAAAACCTTTTTTGTCTCATTTCCCAAAGAGTGCTATGGAAAAAATAACTTTGATATCAAATACTCCGGCTTAATTGTCCGTGACTTTTTTCAAGCCAAAAAAAGTAATGGCAAAAAAACGATATTTATTACTGGTGGAAGTTTGGGCGCAAAAGTTTTTTCGAATACTATTTCATCAATATTACCATCGCTATTAAACAAATACAAAGTAATTTATAATTCCGGAGCCGCGGATCACGCTATTGATAATGATTGTCTGCAAAAAATTGAAAAAGAAAAGTTTAAAAATTATGAAAGTTTTTCATTCTCATATAATAAAATGGCTGATGCAATCAGCAGATGCGACCTGATAATAACCAGATCGGGAGCAAATATTATTGGAGAAATTGCAAAATTAAAAAAAGCCTCCATTTTGATTCCTTATCCTTATGCTACAAATAATCATCAAATAAAGAACGCAAAATACTTAGAAAGAATGGGGGCAACAATATTAATTAAGCAAGACATGTTAACACCAGCAAATTTATTAAATAGAATAGAATATTTGATGTTAGACGAAAGAAACTTAAAAGTAATAGGAGAAAATGCCAACAAGTCAATTAAACATGATGGAAAAGATGTTATAATTTCTGAGATATTAAAATATATGAGGAATCTATGAGATACCATCTTATTGGAGATATGGGTGTTTCTATGTCAGCTCTTGCTGAATTATTAAAAATTCAAGGCAATACGGTTACTGGTTCCGATATAAAAAGAAACGGACATAGCCAGAAAAATATTAATAAAGATATTGATATTGTAGTTAGAAACTCAGCAATTACTATTGGATCACCTGGCTGGATTGAGGTGGAAACAGCGGAGAGATTGGGTATAAAAGTTATTAAGAGATCGGAATTAATCGGAGATCTTACTAAGAATAAAAAATTGATTGCGATTTCAGGGATGCATGGGAAAACTACAATAACATCTTTACTTGGTTTTGTAATGATTCAGGCTGGTTTAGATCCAACAGTTTTGGTTGGAGAAAAGGTAAGAGAATTTAATAACAAATCATATCATATTGGTAATTCTGAATATTTTGTGCTGGAGGCATGTGAATATGATAAAAGTTTTTTGGATTTTAACCCTGAAATACTAATTTTAACAAATATCGACAAAGAGCATTTAGATACTTATCCCGGGGGTATAGATGAAATAAAAGAAACCTTTATCAAATATTTGCATAATGTAAGACCAAACGGCACAATTATTGCGAATATTGAAGATAAAAATCTTGTGGATGTGATTTCCAAGGCAAATCTAAAAAATATCAAAATTGTCTGGTATGGAAAGGGTTCGGAAAAATACAATAAATTAACAATTGAATTAGCTATATGCGGAAAACATAATAGATTAAATGCTCTTTCAGTTCTGGCCGCTTCTAATATTCTTTCTATAAATGATGATTTAATTAAGAAATCATTCCGAGCTTTTAAAGGAGCAAAGAGAAGGATGGAGAGTTGGGGTAAAATCAACGACACTTTATTGTTTGACGATTACGGACATCATCCAAGTGAAATAAAAGCAACAATTAATGCCCTGAAGGAAGAATTTATTGATAGGAAAATTATTGTAGTTTTTTGGCCACACCAATATAAAAGAATTGCTCAGCTGTTTCAGGAATTTTCAGAGTGTTTTGCGGAAGCGGATAAAGTATATATTAAAGATATTTACTTTGTTCCTGGAAGAGATAAAAAATTAAACATTTCTTCTGACCAGTTGGCTGAAAAAATTAAAAAATTCGGGATTTGGTCGAAAAGTTTTTCAGACAATGCCGATATAGTCAAAGAGTTGCTGTCTGAAACTAAAAAACACTCATTATTGCTAACTATTGGTATTCCTCCGATATACGAAATTATGCAAGAGTTAAAAAAAATGGAGAAAACAGATGGATTTGATAAATGAAGAGTTAAAAGAGCGATTAGGAGAAAGTTTAGAATTTAATGTGCTGTTAAAAAACTACTCCTCCATTGGAACAGGGGGGGTCGCGGATTATTTTTACATTGCAAAAGATGTCAATGAATTAGTAAAAAGCATAAAAGAAGCAGACAAATTAAATATTCCTTTTACGATAATTGGCAGTGGTAGCAATATTTTATTTTCCGATAGTGGTTTTAAGGGAATGATTATTAAAAATATGTCCGACAATATCGTAATTAATACTGATCGAGGGGAAATTATTGTTGATTCAGGTATAACAATTTCGAAGTTATTAAATCAATTATCCTCTTATAGGCTTGGTGGAATTGAATTCATGGTGGGTATTCCGGGGACAATAGGTGGCGCTATATATGGTAATGCTGGAAGCAAAAATCAGTATATCGGAGATTACATAAAAAGTATTACTGTTTTAGACAAAATTAATGGAGAGATAAAAATTATTAAAAGAAGTCGCGAATGGATGGAATTTAGCTACAGAAGCTCAAAGCTAAAAAGAACAAAAGAGAAACAATTTAATCCGATTATATTAACTGTGCATATGAGATTGGCACAAAAGAGAAATGATGAAATCGCAAAAAAAATGAAGGAAAATTTAGAATATAGACAAACAACTCAGCCAATCGGTGAAAAAACATGCGGAAGCTGGTTTAAAAATCCGGGCAAATTACCGGAGCAAGCGGCGGGTTATCTTTTGGAAAGGTCTGGTGCAAAAAAAATTCGATGTGGTGGGGCCGCGGTTTCAAAGAAACATGCAAATTTTTTAATAAATAAAAGGGAAGCAACCTCAGACGATCTGAAAAAAGTGGCAGAAAAAGCTAAAGAGCTGGTTCGAAACAATTATGATGTAGAACTGGAGGAGGAAATTGAATACTTGGGGGAGTGGTAAAAGAAAAAAGGTAATAAAAAATCCTTCATTATATTACAAGTCAAAAAGCCAAGAGAGTAATAAGGCTAATTATTCTATTGTTTCAAATATTTTAAAAATTGTCTTTCCAATAGGAATATTAATATATTTTACATTTATTTCTAACATTTTTTCTTTAAAAGAAATTCAAATTAGCGGGAATAGCAATATAGAGACACAATCTATAGAAAATCTTATACCCAAAGGACAAAATTTGCTATTGATAAATTCACAACAGATCCAAACAAAAATTATTGAACAGATTCCTGAGATTCGAAGTGTAAAAATATATAAAGGGATTCCAAGTGCAGTTAAAATAATTATTGAAGAAAACTCCCCAAATTTAGTCTGGTTGACACAGAATAAATCTTATTTGATAAATGATAAGGGGGTTGCATACAGAGAAATAGCTGATTACAATATGCTAACAATTCCTACAATTGTAGATCATAAAAATGTCCCCATATTAATAAATCAAAAAGTAGTTTCAGACAACTTCGTCTCATTTTTACAAAAAATTAACGACAATATTACCGAAAAGACAAATTTAGAAGTTAAAGATTATTATATCGAGGAAACAACAGTAGATCTATATTTAGTGGCTAAAGATAATATCATCGTAAAATTTGACACACTTAGAGATTCAGAGCAACAACTTGAAAATTTAAAAATTGTTTTGATGGAAAAAAAAGATGAAATAAAAGAATATGTGGACTTAAGAATTAACGGCTGGGTTTATTATAAATAATGAAAAGCAATTGGATTGTTAAAAAAGAGTCTTCAAAAGATATTATCGAGCAAATTTTGATAAACAGAGAGGTTGATTTAGCTAATAAGGAGAGTTTTTTATCTCCAAGTTTTGATACCTTGTTATCTGATTCGAAACTATTACCCGACTTTGACAAGATTTTGAATAGAATTAAAAAAGTCATTCAAAAAAATGAAATTGTCGGGATATTTGCAGATTATGATGCTGATGGTATCCCTGGCGCCGCTTTATTATCAAAATTATTTGATATTTTGAAAATAAAATATTATATATATATTCCATCAAGAGATTGTGGTTACGGCTTAAGCAAAGAGGGGATAGAGTATTTGATCGAAAAAAAGTGCAAATTAATAATTACTATTGATTTAGGTATCAGAAATATTAACGAGGCATTATATGCTCGAGAAAAAAATATAGATTTAATTATTACCGACCATCATCTTCCCGCTGATGAACTGCCTACAGCAATTGCTTTAATTAATCCAAAAATATCCAATGCTGATAGCGCAATTAGAGATTTATCAGGCGCTGGGGTTATATATCTTTTGTGTTGTAGGTTGCATGAATATTTTCCTCAAATTACAGAAAAATTTTTAAAATGGAACTTAGATTTGGCGGCAATATCCACAATAGCCGATGTAGTGCCATTGATCGCAAGTAATAGAATAATTGCCAAGTATGGGCTAACCGTTTTGAATAAATCAAAAAATTTGGGAATATCAAAATTAATTAATAATGCAAAGTTAGCAATTCCACTCAATGCATATAATATCGCATATTCAATCGGGCCGAGAATTAATGCTCCCGGTCGTGTTTCAACGCCCGAAGATGCATTAAAACTGTTAATAACTCATGACGAAATGGAGGCAAAAAAACTTGCCGATAAGCTCGAGAGCGACAATAATGATCGCCAACTGCTAATGGATAATTTATTAATTGAGGCCGAGACAGAGATAAAGTTAAAAAAATTGACAAAAAATAACATAGTAATAATTTCTGGTGATTGGAACAAGGGGATATTAGGTCCTTGCGCATCGAAATTGGCAGAAAAATATTTACGTCCGACAATAGTATTTACTTATGATAAAGTAGCAAAAACATATATTGGAAGCGCCAGAAGTGTAAATGAAATAAATATTATAGATTTATTGTCTTGTGTTTCGGGTGACATAGAAAAATTTGGAGGGCACAAAGGTGCCGCTGGACTAAGTGTCAAAGCATCAAAATACCAGCATTTTTGTTCAGAGATCATTGAGATTTCACATAAAAATATTAACAAAAATGAGTTTGAAAAAAAATACAAGATTGATGCGGAGCTAAATTTAGAGCAGATTGATATGGAGCTTTATGAATGTATTGAAAAAATTGAGCCTTTTGGTATGGGCAATCCAAAGCCGATATTTTTATCTAGGTTCGCACAAATTAAGAATCCAAAGTTGGTAGGAAAAGAGATGAAACATTTGTCTATGTATCTATTACAAAAAAATAAGCAGATTAAATCAATTTATTTTAATTGCAATTTAGAAGGCAAGGAAGTAAAAAATTTGCATGAAGTTGATGTAATTTATTACATTGAAAAGGAGAAATGGAATGGCAATGAAAATTTACAGATAAAAGTGATAGATATTGATTTTTTGAAAGATAAAAATGGCAAATAAAGTTCAAAAATTATTCGTTTGTGACAATTGCGGCGAAGAATCGTTAGCTTGGTCGGGAAAATGTGTATTTTGCGGAGAGTGGAATACCCTGAAAGAGATTTCGGTGTCTCGAGCATCTTCTAATCGAAGAGCAGTAGATGATTTAGAAATTAAAAAAATATCTGAAATTACCAATACGGAGAAATTTCGAGAGAAAACCGGCATGGCTGAGCTCGATAGAGTTTTGGGGGGTGGTTTAGTGAGCGGTAGTGTCGTATTACTGGGAGGCGAACCGGGAATTGGCAAATCAACTATTACTACTCAATTGTGTAAGGCTATAGATAAAACTTTTTATATATCTGCAGAGGAATCGTTGTATCAAATAAAAGATAGGATAGAGAGATTAAAAGTGAAAAATGATAGTATGTTGTTAATGTCAGGAGGAGATTTATCATCAGTCAAAGAAAAAATTCTTAGTTATAAACCGAAATTGTTAGTGATAGATTCGATTCAAACAGTATATGTTTCTGACATAAATACTAGTGCCGGCAGTATTTCCCAAGTCAAAGAATCTGCCTTATTTTTACAGAGATTAGCTAAAGAGCACAATATCAGCGTTTTAATTATCGGTCATGTTACCAAAGATGGGAATATCGCTGGTCCAAAGATTATTGAACATTTGGTTGACACAGTTTTATATTTGGAGGGCAACAAAGATCATGGCGGTAGAATCATCAGAAGTATAAAAAATAGATTTGGGGCTACTAGTGAAATTGGAATTTTTGAGATGGCGAAAGATGGACTTAAAGAGGTTCTTAATCCCTCTGAGCTTTTCCTATCTCAGAGAGTTAACAAACCTGGTAGTATTATCTGCCCAATTATGGAGGGAAGAAGAATATTATTTATGGAAATTCAAGCTTTGACCATGCCCACAAAATACGGATATCCCAGAAGAACTACTGCGGGTTTTGATTTAAACAGACTCAACATTCTTGCCGCAGTTATTCAAAAAAATGCTGGGATCAATTTATCGAATCATGATATTTATTTAAATGTGGTGGGGGGATTAAAAATTAAAGAACCTGCGGCTGATTTAGCGGTATCTTTAGCAATAATTTCTTCATATAAAAACAAAACTTGTCCAGATGCTTTATCTGTTTTTGGCGAAATTGGCTTAATGGGTGAAGTAAGAAAAGTAAATGGGGCCGAGGAGCGGAAAAAAGAGTCTATAAAAATGAACTATAAAGTTTTATGTAATGAGGAGATAAAAAATATCAACGATCTAAACAACAGCAATTTATGGTCCAAATGAGTATTCCAGCGATACTGCTGAGTTATCATAAGCATCTGAAGAAATTGCTCGATAATAATATTTGGTGCCGGCAGATACCGTAATCGCAATTTCATGGTTAGTAACTAAGCTAGAATCAACTTCTGATTTGTTTGAATAATTATATGGGGCGGTGCTTTGTGATGTGGTGCCAAAAAAAACCTGTGACATAGATGGTTCATTTGTTTTCCAAGAAATCAAATAGGTGGTGCTGTTGATTTTTGATGAAGTGACATTTGATATTTCGGGAGGGTCGCTATCTTTATTGACGGAAATTGTAATAGTGTGTTTAAGGGCTGATCCATCAACAGTTTCCGCAATAACTAAGATTTCATGATTCCCCTTTGAGAGCAAATCAAAATTATATGAGATTTCAAAAGGAGCCGCATCATCACCACCAATCGAAACATTATCAATATAAAAGGTAGTTTTAATAATTGCATAAGAAGAGCTAACCTCAGCTTTAATTAGCGAACTACCCGATACTTCGGCGCCATTTGCGGGAGAGGTTATTACAACGCTCGAAGGCATGCTAGAGATATCACACTTATCACTAGGGGGGAGGTTATCCCAACCCATGTTGGATGCCCAAGATCTGACAGGACTTTCCCATTTGGAGTTATCCGGCCTCTCAGAATTAATTTTTGTAAAAATTCTTTCCTCAACCAAGCTATCGGAAACATTATCATCTGCTAGCAATCCATTAAATTTGCATACTCTCACTTTTACATGAACATTGTCCTGATCGGTGGGGATTTGCCAAGACGCAAATATGTCAGTAGTTGTCTCGCTAGATAGATCTGAGGGGATTTTGTTGGAAAACTTTTCTACGGTTAATTCTTGAATACCGTTTGGTCTATCGAATGGCTCGTTGGTGGTAACAACTTTATTCATATAACTATTGAAAATCGGTCCAGCTAAAATTGATCCATCAGCGCCATTTTTCATTGGAGTCGAGTCGTTATTGCCAACCCATACTGCAGTTGAGATTTGTTTAGAATAGCCAACAGTCCAAGCATCTTTGTAAGATGAAGTGGTGCCCGTTTTAGCGGCGATAGTTTTATCGGGAAAATAGAGTGAAGATCTAGTGCCGAAAACTAAAGACCTGGCTTGATTGTCGGATAATATACTAGATATTTGATAAGCGATTTGCGGATCAATCACCTGCCTCCCCTTGTCGGAGTTTTCATTATATTCATATACTAATTTTCCTTTGGCATCATATACTTTTAAAATTGATTTAAGATCATGTTTTATGCCTCCTGATGCAAATACGCTAAAAGCGCCAGCCATTTCGACCGGTTTAACTTCGCCTGCTCCAAGCACTAAGGATAGCCCATACTTGTCTCTATCGGTTAGAGTAGTAATACCGAGCTCACTGGCGGTGTTTATTGTCTCATCTATACCAGCCAAAGATAGGGCTTTAACCGCAGGAATGTTTAATGAGTTCGACAGAGCTGTGCGAATAGTAACCGGCCCATTAAAATTTCCATTATAATTTTTAGGAACATATCCGCCTCCAAAGTCGGTCTGTAAATCCCAAATAATTTTGCTAGGTGAATAATTCTTATCTTTAAATAATGTTGCATAAGCAAAAGGCTTAAATGATGAGCCGGGTTGTCTAAGGGAGTCTGCTACGTTAACATTGCCATCAATTTCGGTATTAAAATAATCTCGTGATCCGACCATAGCTAAAATTTCTCCGGTATTGTTATCCACAGAAACCAAAGCGGCATTAGAAGCGTTATATCTGTCCAGTTTTGCGCTTCCTTTAACTACAGATTCTTCGGCCATCGTCTGCTTCTCGTAATCTAGAGTTGTAATAATTTTAAAACCCTCTTTTTGAATTTTTTCCTGTCCAAATTCTTTAGTTGCCTGTTCTATAACATACATAGCAAAATGAGGGGCGAGAATTGTGCTTTTTCTTGGTTGCAAAGATACCCCAACGGTTGTTGTATCTTCTTGAACAGCAATGTCCGCTTCTTCTTGGGTTATGGCTTTAGTTTCAACCATTTTTTTTAAGACATAATTTCTACGATATACCAGCTCATCGGTATGAGTTCCATATGGGTAATAGTAAGTGGGAGATTGAGGAATAGCCGCCAATGTCGCCGCTTGGGCTAGTGTTAATTCAGATGCGGGTTTAGCATAGTAAGTCCTAGACGCCGCCTCGACTCCAGCGATATTGCCCCCGTAGGGAATCTCATTCAAATACATGGTCAAAATCTCTTCTTTGCTATACATAGCCTCTAGTTCAATAGAAAGGATTAGTTCCTTAATTTTTCTCGTCATGGTTCGGTTAGAATCAAGCAAAGCATTTTTAACATACTGCTGGGTAATAGTAGAAGCCCCTCTAGTTCGAGCACTACGATTTGTAACTTTTTCCCACAATGCGGCGGCCAATCCGCGCAGGTCAAAACCATAATGGCGATAAAAACTCTCGTCTTCGATTGAAACAGTCGCCTCTTTTAAGATTTCGGGTAATTGGTCACTTTTAACAATTGTTCTAATCTGTTCTCCTGTTTCGTAGAGAAGGATTTCTCCGCTTCTGTCATATATTTTTGTTGATTGTGTTGCGCTACGCTGAGCAATTTTATCCGGTGTTGGCAGATCTTTTGAAAACCAGGCAAAAACAAAAACCACCGCAAACACAAAAACAACTAGCCCATAAAGCAGAAACTTGTAAACCTTTTTCCAAGTATTCTTTGGGGCTTTTTTCGGTAATAAAATATTTCTAAGCTTTAGAGGGTTTTTAAAGCGACTAAAAAATGATTTTTTTCTTTTCATATTTGTTTCCCTCCTTTCTTTACATTATACGCTTTGATTGATAACATGTAAATCAGAAAACGGCTAAATTTTAGACTTTTAAACTTCATTTGTCAAGGTAATAATTGGGAGTTGTATGAACGAGCTAATTTGCAGAAATTGTTCAGAAATTATTTCAGTTAATGGTATTAAGAAAAGAATTCAAAGCAAAAAAAGGTTGCGTGTTAAATATGGGGTGGATCCATCTAGCCCAGATATCCATCTGGGGCATGCTGTAGCCTTATGGCAATTGAAAAAATTTCAAGATGCAGGACATACAGTAATATTTTTAATTGGTGATTACACTGCAATGATTGGCGATCCATCTGGAAAAAATAAGACAAGGCCGGTTTTAACGGCCGAACAAATTAACTTAAATGCTAAGACTTATTTAGATCAAGTTGGAAAGATTTTAAATGTTAAGAAGATAGAAATTAGAAAAAATTCTGAGTGGTTTAAAAAGTTAAATATGCAAGATATTATCAAACTTGGTTCAAATTTTAGCGTTGCGCAAATAATAGAAAGAGATGATTTTGAAAAAAGGCTAAAGCAAAATATGGAAATATCAATGCATGAGCTGTTTTATCCAATGATGCAGGCTTACGACTCCGTAATGCTGGAGGCCGATGTAGAGATTGGTGGCACAGATCAAAGATTCAATATGTTAGCAGGCAGAGAGTTACAGAAGAAGCTGGGTCAAAAACCGCAAGATATTGTTATGACCCATCTGCTATCTGGAACAGATGGAAAAGAAAAGATGTCAAAGTCTTTAGGTAATTACATTGGAGTAAATGATAGCGCGAAGGAACAATTTGGAAAGATTATGTCTATACCAGATGAACAGATCATTACTTTTTTCACTCTTTGCACCTCTGTAAGCGACAAGGTGATTGATAGATATCAACAAGAAATTGAAAATGGGGCAAATCCTCGTGATTATAAAGAAATGCTAGCGGAAGAGGTTGTTACAATTTATCATAATAAAGAAATTGCTGAAATTGCCAAGAATTCATTTATAAATCAATTTCGCAAGAAAGAACATCCTGATGATATGGTTAAAGTTAAGATGAGCGGCAACTTTAATATAGTATTACTCCTTAATAACTTATCAGCAGGTATTTCAAATTCTGAGATTAAAAGGTTAATAAATCAAGGAGCAGTAAGAATTGATGGGGCAAAAATAACTGATGAAAGCGCAAAGGTTTCTGTTTATAGTGGAATGATAATTCAAGTCGGCAAAAGAAAGTTTTGGAAAATTTCTTAAATATGATTAATAAAATTATTAAAAATATTATTGCTTCAGCTATAGTAAAAAGCGGGTATAATATCCCAGTCGGTTTTGAAGTAGCAGAACCGCCGAAAGATAACATGGGACACTACTCAACTAATGCCTCTTTAATTATAGCCAATATGTTATCTGCAGACCCAAGATCTTGTGCTGAAAAGATATCAAAAAACATCTCTGATAAGATTATTAAAAAGGTCGAAATTGCCGGTCCCGGTTATTTAAATATTTTTTTGAATTCAAATTTTATTAGTCAGGAGTTTAATACTATCTTAGAACAGGGCAACCAGTATGGTTCTATTGAGCCAAAAGATAAAAAACTAATTAATATTGAATATATTTCAGCCAATCCTACAGGGCCAGTCCATATAGGTAACGCCAGAGGAGGCCCAGTTGGAGAGTGTTTGGCAAACCTGCTTTCATTTGTCGGAAATAAGATCACAAGATCTTTTTATGTCAATGATATCGGTGGACAGATTGATTTATTAATCGAATCATTTTACTACTGGTATATGAAAGAAACCGGCAATCAAATACCTTTTCCTGAGGGCGGGTATCCTGGGGAGTATGTTAAAGATACTGTGATAAATGTAATACGAAAACATCGAAATGAATTTTTAAAAATGAAAGACAAAGATGAAATCGTAGCTTTGTTGCGCGAAAAGGGTATCAAAGAGATGATAAATAATATCAAAAAAGATGCTGGTTTACTGGACATAAAATATGATGAGTTCATATATCAAAGTGATTTGGAAAAAGATGGTCAAACGGCTGAAGCGATAAAAATTATCGAACAAAAAGGCTATACAGAGAAAAGAGAAGGAGCTTTGTGGTTTATAGATCATGATGGTTTGGATAAAGAATCTTCAGAAAATGTATTACGAAAGAGTGACGGGCAGGGGACTTTGACATATTTTGCGGATGATATTGCATGTCATAAATATAAAATTGACAAGGGTGCGGATATTATGATAGATGTGCTTGGTCCGGGTCATCACGGCCACATCGAGAGAATGAAAGCATCAATAAAAGCATTAGGTTATGATCCTAATCGGCTAAAAATTATTATGTATCAAAATGTCAGAATAAAAAATGGTGAAGAAATAATAAAAATGAGTAAAAGGCAGGGTAATTTTATTTTGTTGAGAGATGTCATAAAATCGGGTGTGGGTGCAGATGCGTTTAAATACATTATTTTATCGCAAAATAATAACACCCCTATTGATTTTGACATAAAAATGGCCAAAGATAAGAGTGAGAAAAATCCGGTTTTTTATATTCAATATGCCCATGCAAGAATATCATCAATTTTAGCAAAAGCAGACAACAATAAACAGAAAAAAATTGATGTAACAATATTCAAAGAAAAAAGTGAAATTGCTTTGCTTAATGAAATAATTAAGTTCAAAGATATAGTTTACGATACCGCCTCAGATTTTGAACTTCAAAGGTTGCCGAGATATGCTTACAGGGTTGCTACCAAATTTCATGATTTTTATGCAAACTGTCGGGTTTTGGAGGCAGAGGCAGATCTGAAAGAGGCAAGAATTGCTTTAATAACAGCCACTAAGCATGTTTTATGTGCAGTGTTAAAAATCTGCTCGATATCAACTCCGGAAAAAATGTAGATAATAATATTGGTTTTTTATGTCGCTTAACCCAATTCCTTTAGAAGATCTTTTGAAAGATGGAATTACTGTTCCGGTTTTTGAACCAGCTAAAAGCGTTGATGAGATTAAATATCAACTAGAAGTGGTCGAGACTGAGTTAGATAAATGTCAAAAAATTATCGAACATTTATCCATTTCTGAGGGGGTAGATAGCCGAGAAGTAGATAAATTTATGACATTTCATATACAATTACTAAGTTTAAGAAAAAAACTTCTAAACCGTCATCAAGAGATTACTTGCAACGAAAATAATGGATTAATAATTACATAAAAACGGAGGACACTGTGCCAACTCAAGATGATACATCAATTAAAAGTGATCGTGATGGGCTAGACTTAGCTTTTGAGGAAATGCTAAAAAAGCTAAGAGAGGAAAGAACGGCTGAAAACAATCCAAAAATTAAATTTGAAAATGGTCAAGCTGTAATTGATTTTGGGGAGGAGAAACCCCCGTTTAACCCAGAGAGCCGCCCCAAATGATTGAAATAAATTACTAAGAAATAATTCGAAGTAATTAGGAGATTGATAAAATATTGCATTAAAGATTCCCTCCTAATTCGATTAGTCGAAAATTTTTTAAGATAATTATTAGTAACTCCGTTAGAAAGACATAATCATGAACGAAGTAATAATCAAACTAGAAAAACGGATCATGAATATCGAAAAAAGAAACGAAAGGGTAGAAAAAGATAAACAGTGGGAAACTAGCTGGCAAAGAAGATTATTAATCGCCATTTTTACATATCTGCCTATCGGTATTTATATGTGGGCAATAAAGATTGAAAACCCTTGGTTAAACGCTGTTGTTCCCACACTTGGTTTTATGATTTCAACTCTGGCTTTACCCTTTTTTAAACAAATATTCTTAAATGTTAAAAAATAATATGTGCGGTGGAATTGGATTTAAATTATCAAAAATTAATAAGAGCCAACTCAAAGAATTTTTAGATGATGAAGAAATCCATCAAGCTGAAAAAAGCGGAGAGGTAAGAGTTTATTATTGGTCAAAAAAACCATTTTTACCAGTCTTTAGCAATAACACAACACAATTATTGGAGTGGGGAAATCGAGATAAAAAATCAGGATCGCCGGCAACGGGTTGGGCAAAAGAGGAATCAATAAATAACGGTAAATGGGATCGCTATAAACCAGAAGTTGTAAAAATTATCGCCGAATCGGGATATGAGAAAGGCAAATGGTTCAAAATTAATGGCTCAGGCATTAAGGGTATCATTATAAAAAATGATCATAAAAATAGCGTTTATATGGTCACCAAATCTTCGAGTGAGGAGTATATAAAAAAAGTTGGTCACGATCGAGAGCCGGTGATATTAGAATAATTATTTTATAAATCTATTTCGAATACTTCATTCTGGCAAAAAACCCACATTTTTTGAACTCGAGGGTTAATTTGAAAGGAGCTAATATCTTTTCCTTCTAAACGATACTGTTTGACGAATTTACCATCTTTGGCAAATTCCAGAATCCGATTTTGATCTGAATCAAGAATATAAATATTTTGTGAGTCTGAGTCAGTAATAATTGATTCGGCCTTAGAAATTTTACTATCAGGTTGAGGAGGATTCTGCAGAGAGAAATTTGTATCCGATGTGCCATGAGAAAATTTTACGATAGTAGAATCCTCTTTCAATACATAAATACTACCATCTATCGCCAACGAAACACCGTTCAACGCGGCGTTACTATTACCAGCATAGGAAACACCTTTATTAAATTTTTGGCCGTTTTCGCTATGTCGCCAGATTTTTCCATTTACAGAATCCAAAAGATATAGATTAGTGCTATAAGTGGTTATCGCATTGCCTGCTTCCCAACTGCTCTCTGTGACCTCTATCTCTGCGCCTGATTGTGCAAGAGGATCAAATGCCCAAATGGTTGGTTTATCGGTTAAAATATACAAGAGGCCGGTGTTCTCTGAATAAGAAGCCGACAAAGGTTTGCCAAAAGTCGAATCTATTGCACTTATTAATCTTGGGTCTTTATCTCTTGCGTCGGTAAAATATATTTTGCCATCTTCGGTAATACCATAAATTACTGAGCCGGATATTGCGGTTACTGAAACGGCGTGGTTGAAAGAAAAAATTGCCGATGGATTAGATAACCTAATTGTGTTTGTGATACCATCAATTTTCGAGTAAATATCCTTTTTAATTTTTTGAGCTGATTCAAGAATGGCCGGATTATTTTCGGCTTGAGATAGATAGTCAAGTGCTTGGGATAAAGTCTCCATGCCGTTTGATCTACCCAAAGAGATGTCTTCGTTGGCTTTTTGAAGGGATGCCTCAGCTTGCTCTAGGGCATACTTTGCATCGTTTTGTTGTTTGATTGAATCCCTATTTTTGTTATTTGAAACGATTTTTAAATAAGAAGTTAGTATTAAAACAAGTAGCAAAAATGTGTAAAGATATTTTCGATTCTCTTTTTTAAACAGTTTTATAAGACTAACTATAATAAAATTTATGATGTTTTTGATATATAGAAAATAATTTTTTTCGGCACCTTGATAAGACTTAATTTTTACCTTAGATGATTTTGGTTTTATCCCTTGTCTAATGTTCGATGAAACGCTATTCAGGCCTTTTTTAGTATTTTTACCGGTTTCGTTAATAAATTCCTTAGTTTTTTGGCGATACTTAGTATCCCAAGATTGGGAAATTTTACGCCACAATTGCAATAATAGTTTTCCGGATCGGTTAATAGCAGTAGCTAAATAAGATAAAAATTTGATTAAAAATGGCTTAATTGTTTTCCATGTATGCGAAAGTTTTGTCTCCTCTATTTCATCAAGATAAATAATCTCATCTGTATCGTCAATATCAGATGCATTATTGTCATTACCATAAGGGGAAACATTTAAAATGATTGAATTGCAGTCTAAAAAGTGATTTTTTCTCAATATCCTAAAAAAATCTCTGGTAGCTTCTTTGGGACTTAAGTGATCAATTGTTCTTCTAATTCTGTCCAAAGAAAGCCGATCAAAAAAGTTTTTATTGCCGACAATAATTGAATCTAAAGCCAGTAATTCGCCACTGGTAATATTTACAAAGCTCGTATCATTATTACTACTTAAACCTTCGGTCAACGAATTAATTTTGCCTTTTCTTAATAAATAACCTTCAATGGAGCCGATCATCGAAATATGGAGAGTAAAATCTTGATAAAAACCGATAAAAGCGTTAAGCGAAGATTGCTGTTCAGCAGTCTGATTATTTAAAAAGTATTTATTAACATTGTTGAGGCTCTCTTCAAAATTCAAAAGGGAGTAATTATTGTTAGAAAGAAATTCTTTTGTAACATGCTGATGAGTAATTTGTTGAAATTTTTTACCAAATTTGTCATCGTGGGATTCAATAATAAATAACAAAAAAGACTCGTTGGATTTTTCTTCTACTTTTTCCGTCAACAAAAAATAACCAGGAGCAACACTTTTTGTCGCCAAAAAAGCTTTTTTCAAAAATGACTTATTTTGCATATTATTTATAGAAATATTTTAGCAAATCATCTTGTGATAAACAATTATTGTGCCTAGTTTTTAAAAATTAATCCAAAAAAACCGAACATCTAATATTGTTTATTGTGTGTCATAAATAATTATACACGCATAAAAACCAATTCAGCAAATATTTCGTAATAATTATGATTGCGGTCGTTTATATGAGAGCAAATAAATACCCCTTGACTAATTTGCTATCCCAAAATCGTAGCTATCTACAGAAAAATTCCTTTAAAAGAGAACAAATGTTTTCGAAATGGTTAAAACTATTATCGTGCTATTAATAATGCTTAAAAAATTTGAGACATATTCCAAAAACAATATAAACATATTCAGTATTTTTAAAAAGTCCTAAATGGTCGGGGTGGTCGGACTCGAACCGACGACCTCATGACCCCCAGCCATGCGCACTAGCCAACTGTGCTACACCCCGATCTAAAAAAGATATCTTGCGTATAAAAATTTGTAAAGTTCTACCCCGATTATCATAAGATTGGTCTTAAAAATTCCAAGGTGGGCGTCCGCATATATCACCAACAGGTGATAAGAATTTAGGATTGAGCTAAAGCTCACCTGTGCTCCCGAAAAATATATCGCTACAAAAATCGTGCACAAGTCCCAATAAAAATGTGTTAGCCAATTTATGATTCGGGGCAGAACACAATTATCTTATCATTTTATAAAAACTTGATAAAGCTAATGAGCACAAAAAGCCTATTTGTTCTTTAAATAAAGAAAGAGAATGTTCCCTTTGCTATGATAGAAAAAATGCGAATAATTGGCTCCATAATAGTATATAAAAGAGAGGTGGAAGAAACTCTGTCAACTATTAATAAAAAAAGCAAAACATAAGGACTATAAATACGATAATTGATTTTTGTCTCCTCGCTCATAAAATATTCGATTACATGAGAGCCGTCGAGCGGAGATATGGGTAGCAAATTAAAAGCCGCCAAGACAATATTTATATCCACGCATATACTTAATAAAGTTAGCCAGATGTTAGAGTCTATGGGAATTCCTTTTAAAGTGGCGATTCTTAAGGGGATGGCTAATATTGTGGCTAAAACTAAATTGGCAATTATGCCGGATAGGGCAACCCATATCTCATCGCTTTTTTTGGAATAATTATTGGGATTAGTCGACACAGGTTTGCCCCAGCCGAATCCTACAATAAATAGAAAAATTGTGCCTAGTGGGTCTAAATGCGAAACTGGATTTAAAGTTAGTCGCCCCATTAATTTTGCGGTCGGATCACCAGACCTATACGCTGAATATGCGTGCGCATATTCATGAACGGTAACCGCAATTAGTAGCGAAAAGATAAATACTATAAGAAGAATCGGGTTTTGAATTAAGTTTAATATTAGCATTTTATGAATTGATTAATTTATTAATATATGATATGGTATTTTTCGTATATAACTAGATAAGTCGGAGATAAATAATGGCTCGTTGTCAAATTTGTGATAAAAAGGCGGTGAGCGGGAGCAATGTTTCTCACTCGCAAGTCCACACGAAGAGAAAATTTAAACCGAATTTGCAAAAGGTTAACGGTATTCTTTTGTGTGCAAAATGTTTAAGAAGTATTAAAAAAATAGCTGTTAAATAAATTTAAGAATCTATTGGTGGCGAAAACTTTTCGCCCATGTCAGAAATTATTTTATCTCTCTCAGCTATTTTTTTGTTGAAACATTTTTCACATAAAATGTCTTCCGATTTCGGTTCAAACGGAACTTCGGCTTTAATTTTACATGATTGACATTTAATCCAAAAGTGAGGGTGTTTCTCGTGAATTTTACCTTTAAATTTTGAGGTGCAAACCTTGCATCTTTTAGGGATATTTTGCAGACCCTTATCAAGGAAAAATTTTTGTTCTCCAGCTGTCCAAACAAATTTTTCACCGCAGTCTTTGCACATCAGCAATCTGTCTTCTAACTCCGATTCTTTTACTTTTGATTTGCCCATAAATAATTGATTTAATAACTAATATGATCACTAATATTATCACATTATACATGTTTTGATAATTATTTTAAATCTTTATTGTAAAAAGACGTGTGATTTGTTAGATTATTGATACTATGGATAAGAATGATAATAAAAAAATAGAGAGGGTAAAAATTCCTTCTTCTTATTTGTTAACGGGAGATATTAACAAGTCCAAACAATTTGTTAAAGAGATAATTGATCAGTTTCAAATAGATAAATTTGATATACAAAATGTTAGTCCTGATAATTCGGAAGGTAAAGTTAGGGCGATAAACATAAAACAAATTAAAGAGGCTCAGCATTTCTTATCTTTAACACCAAACTTTAAATATAAAATGTTATTTTTGGAAGAAGCAAATTTGTTGAGGCGGGAGGCGGCCAATGCATTATTAAAAACGCTCGAAGAGCCTCCCCAATACGCAATTATTCTTTTATATTCTCAACGTGACAATTTAATTTCAACAATAAAATCCCGATGTCAACAAAAAAGTTTTGTGCAATTAGAGACACATTCAAAATTGAGTGAGATAGACATTGCAAAACTTTTTTCGGATCCTTTTTATAAAATTACCAAAGAGTTGAAAAAGATTGTCGAAAACAACCAAACTGCTGATCTGTTGTTTGATATGGAGATGGAGTTCACAAAAAAGAATAGTAGCCTTAAAAAAGATTTGCCAAAAATTGTCAAAGAAATACTGCAAGCAAAGAGAGATATTGGTAATAATGTCAATCCTTTGCTGGTGCTTGAATCATTAATTTTGAGATATAAAAATCATGTTATCTGAAGCTTATGCAAAATTAAAAACGGATGGTAGAGTTGTCCAAATTAATCTGGATAATCATAAACTGTCTATTGGAGATGAGATTTTAGTAGAGTCAAAGAACGGTCTAGAAATTGCTTTTATTGTCTCGAATGGTGTAGCCGAAGAAGAAAGTAAAAAAGATAAACCCGTCGAGTCGGAGGAGAAGTTTGTTTTTATCAGAAAGTTAAGCGATAAAGACCGAAAACAGATCGAGAATCAGAACATTGAAGCGAAAAAATATTTAGAAGAGTGTAAACCAAAAATCATCAAATATAAATTGCCGATGCAGTTATTGGATGCTTCTCTCTCTTTTGATGATAAAAAATTAACTTTTTATTTTACTGCGCCCAGCAGAGTAGATTTTAGAGTATTGGTTTCTGACTTGGCTCATTCTTTCGGTAAAGTAATTCGTTTACAACAAGTCGGGGCCAGAGACGAAGCCAGATATTTGGGGGGTGTTGGTAGATGTGGTGAAAAAATCTGTTGCAAGAGGTTTTTAAAGGGAAATTTGGAAAGCGTAACTTTAGATATGGCAGTTGATCAAAATTTGGCCCAGATGGGGTCAAATAGAGTTACTGGAGTGTGTGGAAAACTGATGTGTTGCTTAAAATATGAACTTGATATATATCATAAAGCGAAAAAAACCCTGCCCCTTATAGGTAGCGAGGTAAAAATTAAAGAAGGCAAAGGGACGGTTGTAAGTCACAACGTATTGAAAAATTTTTATACAGTCAAATTAGAAAAAAATGGTAATCTGGTGGAGGTAAATTGTTAGAGGCGGCAATTGTAATTTGTTTAGGTGCATTAATATTTATTTTGTTTAGAAAAGCACCGAAAAGCGAAAGAGTATTTAAGAAACGAATTAAAAAAAGCAGAATTGATCTGCCCTCTTTTAATAAAATCTTTTCTAAAAGAAGGCATGTAGATGAGAGCGAAATTATAAATGCTATTGTTGCTGATCAAAAAACAGTTATTACGCCTAAGGATATCGAAATGGCTCAAGATAGCTACTCCGCTGATGATCCTGAATTGGCAAAGGTATTATTTGAGGTTAATGAGCTGATAAATATTAACGATTATAACTCTGCAGAAGAGAAAGCTATCAGCGCCATCTCAATGGACAAGCATTGCGATCAAGCTTATGCTTTTATCGCTTTAATATCTCTTAAAAAGGGAGAGCATGAAAATGCAAAAATAGGTGCTGAAACAGCATTAAAGTGCAACAAAGAGAATGCAATGGCCTATGCGGTAATCGGAGAGTATTTTTTGATTAAAGAAAAATATAATGAGGCGATAGATAATTTACTAAAAGCGGTGATGATAGATCGTAATAATGCTGGTTGGTATGGGCTTTTAGGTCAGGCATATTTGGAGATTAGGCAATATGCAAAATCAGCTAAATCTTTTAAAAGAGCTTCGAGCCTAGATCTTGATAATCGTGAATATCGAAGATTAGCTACAATTGCCGAAGAAAAACAGATGAGTCATTCCCATGTTTTTAGATCTAAATGATTGATTAATAGGGTTTTTTAATATATAGTATTATTGTTTTTGGGGATATTTTAGACATCACAACCAGATGACTCTTTGTGGTAACGCCACCTTAGCTCAATGGTAGAGCAACTGTTTTGTAAACAGTAGGTTGTGGGTTCGAGTCCCTCAGGTGGCTCCAAAAAACCGAGAAATAATAACCAAAAATTAAAAAAAATGAATTTGTGCGCTGAGGTAGCGAAGCGGTCAAACGCATGTGACTGTAAATCACACGGCCTTGTGCCTTCGCAGGTTCGAATCCTGCCCTCAGCACCATAAAATCAGGGTTTGCCGTTGTAACTCAGTTGGTAGAGTAACTCCATGGTAAGGAGTAAGTCGGCGGTTCAAGTCCGCCCAACGGCTCCATAAGATTAATTAATAAATTTATTGTATAAAGGCTGATTATGGCAAAAGATGCAAGAGAGATTGTTACTCTAGAGTGTGTAGAATGTAAAGAGCGCAATCATCATACTGAAAAAAGACTAAAAGGGCAGGATGTGATTAAAAGAATTGAGCTTAAAAAATATTGCCCAAAATGCAATAAGCAAACTTTGCACAAAGAGACCAAGTAGAAAAAATAAGGTAGAGAGTATAATATAGAAAGAGCGGATCTTTCTATGCTGTGCGATCTGCCTTTATGTTTATAGGCCATTAGTTAAACGGTATAACGACGGTCTCCAAAACCGTAATCAGGGGTTCGACTCCTCTATGGCCTGCCATGAACCATGTAAGGTTCACGGCTATGCCAATAGCTGCGAATTTACATGGCGAATGTGTCCTGAAATCTTCGTAGTTCATGACCAAGATAGCCACATCTGTTGTGGCTTTTTTTGTTATAATAATGTTATGTACTACGTTTATGCGCTTAAAAGTTTATGCAAGGATTTTATTTATGTCGGTTATTCAACTAATCTTAAGCAACGATTTGAGTATCATCAAAACGGTTATGTAAAATCAACGAAGGCCTTTTGTCCGTTTGAGCTTATATTTTATGAAGCTTACAAAAGCAAGGCCGATGCAAAAAGAAGGGAAATGTACTTAAAATCGACTAAAGGAAAATCAACTCTAAGACTTATGCTCCGAGAATCGTTAAAATAATAATTTACCATTTTGGTAAACTGGGATATTGTTTTTTCGGTGGTTGCTATGCTATATATAACAAACGACAGGGGGACGTTTCTCTTATGAATAATAATTACACTTTTTACCAATAGCTGATTGTTGACACGATAATTGTAGAGTCATACCATAAGAATGTTTGGGGAAGTGATTTTCAAAGATATCGAGAGCAAGACAAAATTAATCGCAAAATAACAAAAGTGTAAATACGAGGCTATTATAGAACCGTCCCCTAGGCCGGTCCCCTGGGCTGTTGGTAAAGTAACTGTCAAAAAAATATTTGCATCCACATAGAATATCAAAGCGGATAATTATTTTACATATTATTCAGACCGGAATTTTTTGACCAACGACAGAAAATAATTGTATAATTGAAAAAGTTGAAAATTATTTAATGGAGGGGATAAGTGAGACTCCCCAAATTGTCTTTATACCAAAAGATTATTTTAAAGAGGATAATCCCTTTTTGTTTGGTTGTTATAGCAATTGCTTCGCTTTGGTTTTTTTTAAAACCGCAAAAAACCCCAGTGGTGGCGGGGATTACAGTCACCAGTAGTGGGCAGACGATCTCTTTCGGCTCAGGTTTTTATTCGGTTGATAAGTTCGGCTACGTTTACCAAAAAGAGTCTAGTTCTATTTCGGGGACTCCAAACACTATTAAATCTTATTCTCATGTTTCATATCTAAGCGCCCCGTATCTTTATGAATCCTCACATCTAAATATTGCAAATAAAAATGTCATAATTGGCAGTGAGGCGATTGTGTTAATGGAGGGCTCTTTGGAGCTCAATAGTTTAACTCTGAATGGTGGCCTTATTTCGCAACCTCAAACTGATCGCAATGGAAAAATTAACTCTATCCAATACTCCGATCAGGAGTGGGGAATTGAGTTTTATACTTTTCTTAAAGTTAACGCTGGAGAAAAAAGAAAGATTACTTGCCCAACAGATTATTATCAATCTGCCGATGAACAAATGGGCAACGGTTGTATTACATCATATTCGGCAACTTATGACGGCTCCGAATCAATATTATTGTTAGATAATTGGCTAGATATGGATAAGGTTTGGCAAGAAGATGCAACAACATTTGCGTTAAATCGTTACACCGAACTATCTGCAAATTATATTGATAACGATTCAGCTGAGGACAGATATTATCCGATTAGGATTAGGTTTAAAAATGACAACAGAGATGAACGCAACGAGATTATGTCATTAATTTTAAGAGATGAGGCTAACGAAATTATCGCCGGTTCAGAAAC
>CAZLCL010000004.1:0-7120 GCA_964558315.1 uncultured Candidatus Saccharibacteria bacterium | reverse complement strand
GTTTTTCTTGATTCTTTGGCTGTAACTTCACCACGCTATCAAAATGCCGGATTGGAATTGAGTATTAAAGGAGATGTTGAATTTAACGGTGGAGCTATTGATATCTCGGGCAGAGGCTATGCCGGCTACGATTTTGAACTGCGTAAAGGTGGCGATCAAAATGCCGAAACACTTTTTGGGAGCATTAGAGGAGGGTCGTATGGCGAAATAGAAAGCGGAGGATTATCCAGCAATTATTTGCCACAAGCTCCGGCACATAGTTCTAAAGGAGGTGGCGGCAGGTTAAGTAGTGGACAGGCAATACCTTATAATCAAAATTATTATGGAGACGTCACCACTTCTAACACACTCGGTTCTGGCGGTGGAGCCAGTTATCGGAGTGGAGATTATTCATCAATTGGCGGTGACGGTGGCGGGTATTTAAAGATTAATGCTAACGAGGTGTTATTTAACAGTAAGGATTCATATATCAAAGCTAATGGCACAGTTGGCAAAAGAATTTATTCATCTAGTCAGGCATATTATTCAGGTGGTGCAGGAGGCTCGGTTTATCTGATAGCGAATGCGCTAAAAGTAAATTACGATACTTTACAGGCATCAAAGTGTTTTGATGTTTCGGGCTCTTCTGGCGAAGATGAAGCGGTTTTATCCAGCGGAGGTAGCGGGGGGTATCTTCATCTCACGCTAAATGATCTCATTGTAGATGGCGCCGAAGGTGAATTTGCTAAAGACCAATTAATTGCTTACTACTCCGTGTCGGGAGGCCACTCTACTATAGCGGCGGATTACTCCGGAGAGAACGGAGAGTCATTAATTGAGATAGATGTTCAGCCGATAGATCTAGATCTTTCGGATAAAAAATTAGATAAGAAGGTTGAGATAGCTGGAGAAAGGCCTAGTGGTAGCAATTTATCGGATTATGAAATTTATTCAGAGGAAGAAGTAAAGATCACGGTAACTGTGCCAGGTAAGGTTGATTTATCTTCTGGCTCGCGCCGGCCGCTAGATGTAGTCCTATTATCAGATATCAGTAGCTCTATGATTCAAAAATATAATAATGGCGACGATACAAAAATTGAGAAGCTCAGAAAAGCCTTGCGGGAATTTTTGGATACGGTGGTAGAGCTAAATAGCAAACATAATGATTATATTAGAATAAGCTTGGTGGATTTCCCCACAGATTATGGCCCAACATTAAGCGACGATGATTGGCAAAATAAAGCATCAAAATTTATATCGAGTTCGGGGGAAGTGCTGGTATCAGATGAGAGCGTGATTAATAGTCAAGTTAAGAGCTATATTGATACTAGCTATAGCGATGCCATAGTTGAGGGGCATCAAACCGGCACACCTGCCGGTTCAGGAATCAAACTTGCTCGGCAAGTATTAACCGAAGGAGAAGGGGCGAGGCCGGAGTCTTACAAATATATTATTATGCTAACAGATGGCCGAGAAAACCAGCCTGTTTGCATGACAAAATTAAATGATGAAAATTGCGTAGATGCAGATGACAAATATCATTATAATGTCCCTCCTGAGACGGGGTCGCCGATTGATTTAATTAAAAATGACAAAATTGCATTATTCAACATTTTTATCCCGGGGAGATGCAGAAGCGATCTAGAATTTGGTAAAGCGTTAAAAGCAATTGCTGAGCACTGTCGCCCGAGTTACTTAAGTAGCGAAGAAGTGTATTACGACTCAAGCGGCTATGATTCCTTGACTGAGGTATATAAACAAATTTTGACTCAAATTATGAGAGGGGAAGTTGGTGTGCCATTTAAATTTCAAGAAACCCTGCCCGAAGGCACAGAAATAATTGAAACTTCTATATCAAGAAGCAATAATGATACAATATCTTCCAATGTATGTTCACCCGACCCCACTAATAGCAACAAGAGAATCTGTAGTATCGGATTAAGTGATTACCCTCTTGATTTATCAGGCTCGATTGATTTTAAGTTTACTTTTACTGTTAAGTTCGAAAAGGTAAGAGGCTGGGTAGATGTTGATCAGAATAGAGTTTGTAATGATGATTCTCCCGGCCAGCCATTGCCAACTACCGGATCATTTGTCAGCTACTCTGCTTTTAGCCCTGTGGCAATCGGAAGTTCAACATCGGCGCCAACCAAGAGTGTGTGTAAAAAAATCTTGCCGAACAAAATTGCTGGGGATGTTTATGGGGCAAATAGTCTCGACTATTTTGCGATGTTTGGGAAAAATCTTTCTCTAAATACCAATTCCAGTGGGGCAGTATGGGATTTAAAAGAATATACTGCTAACGAAAATAGCCAAATGAGTGACGTTGAAGGCACAATAAATAAAATTAAAAAATATAAAGGTGAAGCCCAAACAATTAGCAATTTTGCCGCAAAAACTGCTTGGTATTTACAGGGTGAAAATTTAAGTGATAGCGGACAAAAACAAAAGAACATTTATCCAGAAGGCAAATTTTGGTTCGTAAATGAAAATGTAAATTTAGATAAAAATACGTATAAATATTATGGTCAGGGCACAATAATTATTGAGGGGAATTTAACAATAAACAAAGATACTAATATTGCAGGAGATGAAAACTCCTCGCTTGGATTAGTGGTGCTTGGCGATGTAAATATTTTAGGAGGGAACGATTTAAAAATTTATTTATTAAGCACCGCAAAAACAAATTTTAATGGCGACGACATAAAAATTAACGGCTCAATGCTATCTAGAGAATATTTGAATCTAAAAGATCACTACGGCCTTGAGATAAGTTATAATTATCAAACTGGCGAAATGTGGCCACCGGGATTTAGATATTTCAATATGCCGGTGCCGATCAGCATTAATCCATAATAAAATATTATTAAGTGTTGAATTATTAACTAGTTATATTATAATATAGATATATTTATTGGAGGGAAGATGAACGACAAATTCCCACAGGGCCCCACAGGGGCTTTGAGTGTTGACAGAAAAAACAAAGGGGTAATTAGCACATATATTCTGTGGATAACTTTTGTTTTGGCTTTGGTTTTTACAGCACTTTTACTTTTTAAAAGCAGATCGGTGCAAAACGAAGCAATGGCTAAACAAGAATCTAAAGATGAAATTGTTTCGCAATTAAATTCTCCATCATATTTAGAGATAGAAAAGAAAGCTAATTCTTTTAACGAAGCTTTTTCAATTATCTCTGCAATCAGCGAAAAAAGTATCTCAAAAAAGGAGTTACTTGGTCAGCTTTACGGCTACTTTACTAAAGATGTGCAGATTAGAAACTTAGCGTTAACAAAAGATGGCACAGTTACGGTTGATGGTAATACATCCAGCTATCGTGCTGTAGCTGATTTTATGACTGCTGTTAAGAGTTTTAATAGAGTTTCAGAAATGACTCTGGGCAGTGTTAGTTTAAGCGAAGGGGAGGATATTGACGCAAAAAAAGCAATATCATTTTCTATAAATTTTATATTAGATACCCAAAAATCTGTCACTAAAGATTCATCCAGCACTAGCGAGTCGAATACTTACGATTCTGATTTAGATAATTATGATTCAAATAGCGATAGCGATTTGTCGCCAATGGACGCTTATAATTAATTGCGGGTCATAAATGAAAAGCAACAACACAACATCATTAAATATTGTCGCGATATTATTTATTGCAATTTTATTGATAATTTCGTGGAAGCTAATAATGCCTTCATATGCGGCAAATTCTGAGAAATTACAAATACTGGATATGGAGATAACAAATGCTCAGGCAAAGTTGGATTCGCTAGATAAAGTCAGGAACGATTTAAGCTCGATTGATTCAACATTCGAAAAGATCTCAGTTGCTATCCCAGAAGGTGCCGACGAGCCAAATTTAATTACCGAATTAGAAGCAATAGCGGTGAAAAATGGTATTGTCTTGCCAAGTGTTTCTGTGTCAACAGAGTCTGCTGATAATGGTGATTATGAAGAGGGAGAGAGCCAAGCATATGGTGTTCCGATATCAATTTCCTTTTCGGTTAATGGAAGTTTTGATAACTTAAATCAATTTGTCGCAGATTTAGAAAAGTCAATAAAATTTTTAAATATTACCGATTTAAACTATGCTTACGCGGAGGACGGTAGCATTTCATTGTCACTAGTAATCTCAGCGTATGGCCAAAGTAATCAAACCTTGCTTGATTCCGAAGAGTATTAAAATATTTAACAAGCAAATAAGCAATTTAGCAGAGGGCAAATATGAAAAAATCTACATTATCAGCCTTGTTATCATCACTATTTTTAGTGGCGGTTTTGGGTTGTTTTTACATGATATGGACTGCTTGTTTACCAAAAGACGATCAGCTTAGTTATTCAACGGTTGAAATTTACTCACCTGTAGATGTGTCTGGTGTTAAAAGTCAAGCTAAAAAATTAATAGATAGCTACGAAAATTATTCCAATATTCCGATTCCGGTGCCGGTCGGTAAAATGGGCAAAAGTAATCCTTTTACAGATCCAGAGTAAAGAAAGTAATGATGCATTAGAATAAATAAGCATGCCACAACAAGTTTTTTTAAACAGTAGTTTTTCAAGTGGTTTTATGACCCACGATATTTCTGTCCAGACAATTCTGGATGTTTTTGTAATACAAGGCTTAATCTCGGCTCAAGATGCTGAAAGCCTAAAAAATAAATATCGAAATAATCGAGAGCTGGAAAACATTATTATTAATAACCGCATCGCTTCTCGTGAGACAATTAATAAGGCCTACAGTATTATATTAAAGATCCCTTATGTCTCCTTGGCTAATACGAAAATTGATGCCGATGTAATAAACATTATTCCAAGAGAAGTTGCCAAACGGTATGGTGTCATCTCGTTTGGTTTAAAATCGAATGTTCTACAGTTAGCAGTTTCTAGGCCACTAGAGCTAAATACAGCGTTTAGAAGTGGCATGGAACAGCTTATGGCCAAAAAGCCTTATAAAATTGAAATATATTTTACCGGTCAAAACGATTTTAACGAAGCTATAAAGCAATATAATAATAGGGGTAGCAGAGATAAAATCAATGCTTCTGCCTACCCTGTGGTCTTTTTAAGAAATCAAAACATACCTCAATATTTGATCAAAAAACTTCCGTTAAGTTTTATAGAAAAACATCGGGCGGTAATTTTTGATCAAAGAGATGAAAAAACTTATATAATGGCCGCAGAAAGGCCTGATGATTCAGAGGTAAGACGGGCTGTCGAATATATTCAAAAACAGAATGGTGTAGAAATTCAATTGATGGCGACATCGCGTGAAGATGTAGATTTTGTAGTATCTCACTACGCCGATTCTGAAACGGCAAATTTGGAAATTGCGGATAAAGAACAATCTGATGATGAAGTATTGGGTGAAAAAGGAGATGAGCAACAAACAAATGATGAAGAATATAAGAGTTTGGAGGAAGACACAACCCAGAGCGACGAAGAAAAGATTACATTATCGGGATTATTCTCAAATTTTAAAAGCAAAAAAAAGCTGGAACCTATATTAGAAATTGATAACAACGATATATCTCAGCAGGAGCCAGCTGATGAGAGCGAGGATATGATTGGCCAAACAGAAAGCCAATCAGCAACGGAAAATGCTATAGTAGCAGAGGATAATATCGGAAAAGAAGATCAGGTTTCGGCACCAAAGTATATACCAGAAAAAGAAATAGAAAATAATAATCCAGTAACAATATCAGAAAAAAAAGAATCTGCTGTTGAAAACAATCCTGCCAAAAATATAACCTCTCTTCAAGAAGATGCCGAAATCGGTTCGCTTTTAGAAAAAGATATAGACAACGAATCAGAATTTGAGAAGATTCTTTCGGAGAGGTATATACCAAAAGTTGTAGCGGCCATTATTAACTATGCATTGTATCTAAGAAGCTCTGATATTCACATTGAAGCCAGCACTAAGAATTTAAGGGTTAGATATCGCGTTGATGGTATATTAAGAGATATCGCAAAATTACCTTTAGATATGCATCCGCCAATTATTAGCAGGGTAAAAATTTTAGCTAAGATGAAGATTGACGAAACGAGAGTTCCACAAGACGGCAGGTTTGATGTCTCGTTTAAACATAAGCAAGTTGATGTTAGGGTATCTGCTCTTCCTACGGTTCATGGCGAAAAAATTGTTTTAAGGGTATTGGATAAAAATCAGGGGGTGCTATCTTTGGAAGATTTGGGCATGCTTGGTAGAGCTTTTGAGCTGACGGTGGAAAATATTTCTAAGCCTTATGGAATTATTCTATCAACTGGCCCGACAGGTAGCGGTAAATCAACCACTCTTTATGCCATATTAAATAGGATAAGCACGCCATCTGTGAATATTGTCACTTTGGAAGACCCGGTTGAATATGAGATACCCGGTGTAAATCAGTGCCAAATAAAACCAGCCATTGGTTTTACTTTTGCAGAAGGCCTAAGAAGTGTGTTGCGACAAGATCCAAATGTAGTGATGGTGGGCGAGGTAAGAGATGGCGAAACTGCGGCTATGGCAACTCATGCCGCCTTAACCGGCCATTTAGTTTTATCAACTTTGCATACAAACGATGCGGCGGGGGCTTTACCGCGACTGACCAATATGGGAGTAGAGCCATTTTTGATTACCTCCTCAATTAACGAAATTATTGCTCAAAGGTTAGTTAGGAGAATATGCCCAAAATGCAAAGAAGAGATGAAAATGCCTCAATCTTTAGTTGATTCGATAAAAAATGAGTTAGGGAAAATCCCACAGAACAATAAGCGTGATTTAGCGCGCATTAAAAGTGATTTTAAATTTTATCATGGTGTCGGTTGTAGTGAATGCAATAATGGTTACAAAGGGCGAGTTGGTATCTTTGAAGTATTAAGGATGACCGAAAAGATTGAATCGCTAGCAATTGATAAAAGAAGCGCTAACGATATTGCCTCAGCTATGCTCGAGGATGGTGCAATTACTATGAGGCAAGATGGATTGTTAAAATGCTTAGAGGGAATAACCACAATAGATGAGGTTTATCGAGCCACTTCGGCCTAAGCTATAATATTGACCGTAGATTATTGAACAGTTATAATTTTACTAGAACAATTATTTTGGAGGGAAAATGGCAGAAGTAAAGACAAACTCGGAGATGAGTGCATATTTGGA
>CAZLCL010000003.1:37268-59272 GCA_964558315.1 uncultured Candidatus Saccharibacteria bacterium | reverse complement strand
GAAAATTCAGGAAAAGTGGTCCTGGTGCTCAACTGCACATCATAAATTTTTTTCTCTAATTCATTTAACACTAAAAAAACAATCCGAATAATTGTCAAAATAAATCATATTATCTGATTTTCAAGAAATCCCTCCTATCCTATTCTAATTTTAATTGATTTAAACAATAAATCAAATATCAATGGATCACTGCAAAAACTCTTGATACAAAAAGCTCAATATGGTAATCTTCAAAATGAAAAGTGCAGACTTTTTAAATTAATATAAATTGAAGCATCTGTTTTTATCAATTAAACGGTAGGAGAGACAATGTTTGGAACATCTATGTTGATCGCCTTAGGATCAGCGGCGCTCGCTGTTATTTACGGAGCAATTTTGATCACCGGTATTATGAAAAAGCCGGTAGGTAATAAAAAGATGGCCGACATAGCTTTGGCCATTCAGGATGGAGCAAAGGCATATTTAAATCGCCAATACTCGACAGTGGCTTTGGTGGCGATCGTATTATTTGTCTTACTTCTTTATCTTTTAGGCTGGAAAGCGGCAGTCGGATTTTTAATTGGTGCAATTTTATCGGCAGTTGCAGGCTACATCGGCATGAATGTAAGTGTTCGAGCTAACGTGCGCACTGCTGAAGCTAGCCGAAAGGGAGTCGCAAGCGGGCTAGATGTGGCTTTTAAATCAGGCACTGTTACTGGCATGCTAGTAGTCGGCTTAGGTTTAATTGCTGTAGCGGGTTATTATGCTATCACAAAAGATATTAATTCTTTGGTAGGGCTTGGATTTGGGGGGTCATTAATCTCAATTTTTGCCAGACTCGGTGGTGGTATTTTTACAAAAGGGGCGGATGTCGGCACAGATTTGGTTGGCAAGGTTGAGGCCGGTATTCCGGAAGATGATCCACGTAACCCTGGTGTAATTGCCGACAATGTTGGTGACAACGTTGGTGATTGCGCTGGCATGGCGGCTGATCTGTTTGAGACATATACTGTAACAGCAGTTGCTACTATGTTGCTTGGTTCACTAATTTTCACAAATTTCGAAAATGCCCTATACTATCCACTCATCTTAGGTGGGGCGTCTATCATTGCATCAATTATCGGTTCCTTCTTTGCAAAACTTGGTAGAAAATCAAAAAATATTATGGGTGCTTTGTATAAATCATTAATTGTGGCCGGTGTTGTGGCCGCAGTAATGTTTTACTTTGTTACCGAATGGATAATGAAAGATAATGGCCAATTCAACACATTGTATTTGTATCTTGCTTCAATAGTAGGCCTGTTAGTGACCGCATTAATGGTTGTTATTACTGAATACTACACTGCGAAGAATTACTCTCCGGTAAAATCTATCGCCGCCGCCTCTAAAACCGGTCACGGCACTAATATTATTACAGGTTTAGCTGTTTCAATGAGATCAACTGCCGCTCCTGTTTTAGTAATTTGTGCGGCCATGCTTGGAGCATACGGATTAGCTGGTGTTTATGGTATTGCTATTGCCGCTATGAGCATGTTAAGTATGGCAGGAATTGTGGTGGCAATAGACGCTTTTGGCCCTGTGGTAGATAACGCCGGCGGAATTGCCGAAATGAGCGAGCTACCAGAAGATGTGCGAGTTCACACTGACGCTCTTGACTCTGTTGGCAATACTACAAAAGCTGTTACAAAAGGTTATGCTATCGCATCGGCCGGTTTAGCCGCAGTCATTCTATTTTCTGCCTACACAGAAGAGTTGGTTAAGGTAGGTAAATCACTAAGTTTTGACCTTGGTGATCCTTATGTAATAATCGGATTGTTTATTGGTGGTCTGCTTCCTTACTACTTTGGTTCATTGGCTATGGAGGCGGTCGGTAAGGCGGGTGGAGCAATTGTTGAGGAGATCAGACGTCAATTTCGTGAAATAAAAGGAATTATGGAGGGTAAGGCCAAGCCAGATTACGGTAAGGCAGTAGATATTGTTACAAAATCTGCAATTTCTCAAATGATATTACCAACAGTTGTAGCTGTAGCCACACCGATCTTAGTGGCACTATTATTGGGCCCCGTTGCTTTAGGAGGCTTATTAGTCGGCACAATTGTTACCGGTTTATTTGTAGCAATCTCCATGACTAATGGCGGCGGTGCTTGGGATAATGCAAAGAAATATATTGAAGACGGTGAATTCGGCGGTAAAGGAAGCGAAGCACATGCGGCCGCAGTTACCGGTGATACAGTCGGCGACCCTTATAAAGATACTGCAGGCCCAGCTATCAACCCGATGATTAAGGTGGTTAATATTATTGCTTTGCTGATTGTCCCGTTAATTCAAAACGAACTTTCATCGACTGTAAAAATTATAATTACCGGAATTGTTCTATTAGTAGTAATCGCTTATATGTATTTTGTAGGCAGAAAAGTAGCAAAAGCTGTTTAAATTTTCAGATAAGTAACAACTCATTGTTGTCATGAGTTGTTACAATCTGAGTAGTTTATTAAAAATTTATACATCATGCTTTTTAATATAAGTTCTTAAAGAAATGTTTTATGGGAGAATCTATCTCTACAATATTTACTCTTGATAGGTTTGAAAATAGTCAAGCTGTGTTGATTGGCGAGCATTTTCAGTTGCTAGTGCCCAAAAAAATAGTTCCAAAAAGTTGCAAAGAGGGAAGTATTGTTCATCTTACAATTTCGTCAGATGAAGCCGAAACTAATAAAAGACAAAAAACTGCCAAAGAACTGCTTAACGAAATACTAAATAGCGATTAAAATTTATTACATGGTGACCTCTGTCATTGTCTATAACTGATGTCTCTGGCGACCTACAGAGATTAACGTTATACAATGTTATATAATCATTTGCAATTGATTTATTATCTTAAGTGGTTATACTGATAATAAATGACTGGGAAAAAAGAGAAAAAAGGTGTGAAAAAAGGCTATCGAAACAAGAAAAAAGTAGCTAAGTATTCTTTGCTGTCAATTTTATTTGTTGTCACCATTTTTTTATTGCTCATAGCTGGTTACTCAATTTCCTATGCTAAAAAAACATATTCTAATGTCTATTTGGGTGCAAACAATTACAGTGGTAAAAGCGAGGCGGAAGTTAGAAGCGATCTTGAAAAGATCAGCGAAGAATTTTTATCTAAAAAATATTCTCTAAAATATCATGATAATCAAGACAACGAAAAAGGCTATGAGATTTCTCCAAATGATCTTGGGTTAGTTTTTGATACCGACGAACTGGCTTCGCAAATTTTTGGTTTTGGCAGAAACGGCAACGCCTGGCAAAATTTTACTGATCAGGTGACTAGTTTTTTTAAAGCAGTGAGATTCCAAGCGATATATAATCTGAATGAAGATGCTTTAATAAAGAAAGTTGCCGAAATCGCCGCAGAAAACGATATACCGGAAAAAGATTATGAAATAAATTATGTCGGAGGGGGCAAATTTTCTTTGCTGAATGAAAAACAGACCGGGGAGAGGATAGATCAAAAAGCAATTATTGAGCAAATCAAAAATCAAACAAAACAGATAAAATATTCAATCATCACATTTTCTCCAAAAGTTTATGAACCTCAGGTCTCATTAGAAAATGCCGAACGCAGGCTTAAAGCCGCTAATCAAATACTAGATGGCGAGGAGTTAAAACTCGTTTATTCAGAGTTGAGTTTTTCTTTTGACACCGATACCATTGGTGGTTTGATTAAAAGCCGCCCCAAAGGCGATGATTTAGATCTTTATATTGATCGCGACAAAACTTTAAAGCAGTTAGAGGTAATTGCCGGAGAGATAAATCGCGAACCGCAGAATGCAATTTTGCAGGCTCAAGATGGCAAAGTAACTGCTTTTAAAATTTCGCAAGAAGGAAGGAGCTTAGATAGGGAGCAGTCGCTGGTTAATGTGGGAAATGCACTTTTAGCGCGATCCATAGATGGTGTAAAAGAGATTAATACAAAAACTGTCGAGCTTAAAGTAGATGTTACTCAGCCCGAAGTGACTTCGAGCAGTCTCGAGTCTTACGGCCTTAAAGAGCTGGTAGCCAGTGGCACTACAAACTTTAAAGGTTCTCCAGCTAATAGGGTTCACAATATTACAGTTGGGGCAAATGCAATTAATGGCACTTTAATTAAGCCCGGTGAATCCTTTTCGACGCTCGAAAAGCTGGGAGAAATTGATGCCAGTGGAGGTTACTTGCCCGAATTGGTGATAAAAGAAAACAGGACTGTTCCTGAATACGGTGGGGGTTTGTGCCAAGTCTCAACTACTCTTTTTAGAGCCGCGTTGAATGCCGGCATGGAGATAATTTCCAGATCCAACCACAAATATAGAGTATCTTATTATGAACCACCTGTCGGTATGGATGCGACTATTTACGATCCTGCGCCGGATTTTAAATTTAAAAATAATTATGGTTCATATATATTAATTCAAGCTAGTATAGTCGGCACAAAAATTACCTTTGATTTTTATGGCACAAAAGATAGTAGGATTATCGAGATAGGCACACCAGAAGTTTATGATTATACCGACCCAGGTCCGGCAATTGAGGTGCCAAGCGACACTCTGGCCCCCGGCGAAAGAAAACAGCTTGAAAAGGCTCACCAAGGGTGTAGCGCCAAATTTCATTATAAAATATCGAGAGATGGTGCTACTCTTCAGGAAAGAGACTTCTTTTCAAAATACGTAGCTTGGCCCGAGAGATGGCTGGTAGGAATCGAAGTCGCAACACCGCCTGAGGTGCCACAAACAGGCGAGACTCCAGTTATCACCGAGTGATTAGTTGCTAAAAATTTAATAGTTTACGATCTCATTATCGTCAATTACCGGCAGATAGCAATTATTAATAGCACTAAAAATAGTTATTATATAAAAAATATTATAATAATGAGTTTTATGGTGATTGCTATCGGCAAATAATTTGAATAAAAGTTATTATTAATTGGCAATTTAAGCTTGATTAAAAACGACAAACCCAGCCGAGAAGTCCAACTGGGCATGAGATCGCGGGTTTTACCCCGCGGAGTATGCGAATACGGGTTTACCAGGAGGGGGGGACAAGGGGCTGGCATTCCCGCATCGCCATGGTAGTTATACCATGGTAGCACTCTACCAAGCCGTCCGGGGGGAGATCGGCTAGCAGAGTGTTATCGTGATACTATCTAAAATAGCCGTGTTTGTCAAACATAACCTAAATATATTATAATTATAGTCAGTAATTATCAATTTTTATGTTGATTATTGAGTCTTAAGGAGGGGTATTAAAAAATACGCTTATCATCAATGGAGCGTAGATGATGTCAAGCGCCATTTTAAAGTGGATATTTTAAATGGTTTATCGAGCAATTCAGCTGGACATAAACTTGCTCAAGATGGCCCAAATACGCTAAATAGTATCAAAGAGGTAAAAGCTCTAACGGTATTGTTGAGGCAGTTTGCAAATTTTTTTGTAGTTCTATTATTGGTTGCCGCTATAATATCATATTTTGCTCACGGTTGGTTTGACGCGATTATCCTGATTATCATAATTCTATTAAATGTATCCGTTGGCTTTTTTCAGGAGTATAAGGCAGAAAAGTCCTTGGCGGCTCTAAAACGTGGTTTTGCTTTTAGGTGTAAGGTGATTCGTGATGGAAAAATACTAGAAGTAAATAGCGAAGAAGTGGTAACAGGAGATGTTGTTGTTTTGGGCGAGGGCGACCGGGTCCCGGCTGATATTCGTTTAGTAGAGGAGGAAGGTCTTCGTATCAACGAGTCTGCTTTAACCGGTGAGTCCCTTCCTGTTTCTAAAAAGATTGGGGTTTTGCCACTAAATGTGCCACTTGGTGATAGAAAAAATATGGCTTTTGGCGGATCGAATGTTGTGGTTGGTAGGGGCAGGGGCGTGGTTGTAGCTACCGGTTGCAATACAGAACTTGGCATTATTGCGACTTTAGTTGAGAAAAAGGAGGAGGATTCTCCTTTGGAAAAAAATATTATCTATGTGGGAAAAATATTTTCTATTGCCGCCAGTGCTATTGCGTTATGTATTTTTATATACGGATTATCCAGTGGCTGGCATTTATTAGAAATTACCTCTTTTGTAATCGCTTTGTTAGTCGCGGCCGTGCCCGAATCACTACCAACTGCAACAACTTTAGCTTTGGCAGTTGGCGTAATTGGTATGGTGAAACATAAAGCCATTGTAAGAAAGCTTGGGGTAATTGAGTCTTTAGGCAGAATAAATATTATTGCTACTGACAAAACAGGCACGATCACAAAAAATGAATTAAGTCTTGCCAAAATTTCCTATTTTAAAGATAAAAAATTGTTTGAAAAAGATTTAGATAACGATACTTGCGAAACTGTTAAGGCTGTTGCTGACTCTCTGCTAGCCTCAAATGTTTCCGGACACAAAGAGGAGGAGTTTGTTGGCGATCCTTTAGAGGTTGCATTAGCCAATTATCTGGCTCAAAATTATCGTAAGGATTATCATGCATTATCAAAATATCAAAGATTATCAGAAATCCCTTTTAGCTCAGACAAAAAATATAACGCGGTTGTTGTGTCTGAAGGGAAAAATAAATTACTCATTGCTAAAGGAGCTCCAGAGAAAATCGTGGATTTTTGTCACTTATTAAAAAGTGAAGAGAAAGATATATTAGCAGAAGCTCACAGATTGAGCAGTATGGGTTTTAGGGCGATTGCAGTTGCTGAGAAAAAGATTAAAACAAACGGGGCTTCCGATTTAAAACAGATGGAGTTTATTGCAATTCTCGCTTTTGCAGATGCTCCAGCTAGTGGAGTAGGCAATGCTCTTAAAGAAACGGTAAAATTGGGCATTAGGCCGGTAATTATTACAGGAGATCATCCGGAAACAGCAAAATATATTGCTGAAAAGATCGGTTGGAGTATTAAGCCAGAAGAAATTGTTTCGGGAGAAGAGTTTGAAAAATTAAACGATCGTCAGTTAAAAAGCAAACTTGAACAAGTTAAGATATTTGCCAGAATCACGCCTCAAGATAAATTAAAGATAGTTGAGTTAATGGAGAAAAGCGGTTATGTGGTAGCGGTTACCGGTGATGGAGTCAATGATGCTCCGGCATTAAAAGCTGGAACAGTTGGTATTGCCATGGGTCAAAGGGGGACAGATGTAGCTAGAGAGGCCGCCGACATAATTCTTTCAGATGATAATTACTCCACGATAATCAATGCTGTTACCTATGGGCGAGTCATATACGATAATATTAAAAATGCTATGACTTTTTTAATTGCTGGGAACTTTGCTGAGATAATGCTCATCGCCATAGCAACTCTTCTTGGTTTGCCTTCCCCTTTAACCGCCCTGCAGATACTTTGGATTAATTTAATTACAGATTCATTTCCATCAATCGCTATCTCCCTAGAAGGGCCATCTAATCATAGGGTTTACGATAAACCAAGGGATAGCAAAAAAGATTCTATAAAAAATTCAGTTAAATTATCGCTATATTCCGGAGTAATTTTGCTATTGTTTTGTATTGGCCTATTTATCTGGGGATTGTATGAATCAACAGCGCATGCCAGAACTTTGGTGTTTTTTGCAATGGGTTGGTCTCAAATGGCTCTAGCGCTATCAATCAGATCAAAAATTAGAATTTGGCAGGATTTTAAAAAGTTTTTTGCCTGTCGCACTTTAAATATCGGTGTTGTGCTGGCTCTTTTGGTGCAATTTATAGCTTTATATCCTAGCATCAGACATTTATTCGGACTAGAGTCATTAACCTTAAAAGAGATTATAGCAATTATTATTACGGTGATTTTAGTTTTGCTCTCATCTGAATTATTACGTTTTTATCGCGATAAAAAAAGAGCATCAAATATTGATAAAGATAGTGCTATCTTTGTTGATCAGCCGCAGAGATTAAGGCCATAAACAAAGGGTGGGGGCGCAGGGGCCTCGATTGGAGTTCGGGATGAAATTGCGTGCCCACGAAAAATGGATGATCTTTTAGCTCGATAATTTCTACCAAATTTTGTTTTGGGTTGATTCCGGCAATTATTAAGCCAAGTTTTTCCAGTTTTTCTCGGTATTCATTATTAAATTCATAACGATGCCGATGTCTTTCTATAATTATACCGTTTTTAATCTGTTCTTTACCGAATTTCTCGTAGGCTTTGCAAGCTTTTGAGGTTCGGTTTAATTTACATTCATAGCCACCCAGCCTCATTGAACCACCATAATTGCTCTCCGCCATTTTTTTCTCCTGTTCCTGCATTAAGTGAATTACTGGGTAGGGAGTGTTGGGATTTATCTCGGTTGTGTTTGCATTTTTTAGCCCCGCAATATTTCTGGCAAATTCTATGGTTGCGATCTGCATACCATAACATAGACCAAGGTAAGGTATCTTGTGTTCACGACAATATTGCGCTGTTAATATCTTGCCTTCAACGCCACGTGACCCAAAACCACCGGGCACAATTATCCCATCAAAATTTTGTAGTTCCGAAATTTTGTTTAAATCTGTCTCATACTCATCACTTGATAGCCATTCAATTTGCACAGAAAGATTTTGTGTCCATGATGCATGTTTAACCGCTTCGATAATTGAGATATAGGAATCAGCCAAAATATAATCTCCTGTGGCAAAATATTTTCCAACTATACCGATTTTAATCACCTTTTTATTTGATTTTTTAGATTTAGCGACAAAATCTTGCCATTTTCTTAAATCTGATTGTTTGTTTTTAATGTTAAAATGCTTCAAAATTTTATTGCCTAGATCTTCTTTTTCAAAGTTTAAAGGAATATCGTAAATTGAATCAACATCTGGAGCAGAAATTGCATGATCTGGTTTGATGCTACAAAAAACTGCAAGTTTGTCTCTTCTTTTATCATCAATCGGGTGTTCACTACGGCAGAGAATAAAATCAGCTTGCAATCCTGTAGAGTTTAATGATCTAACTGCCATTTGTGTCGGTTTTGTTTTCATCTCACCAACATGTTTGGGAATAGGCAAATAAGAAACCATAATTATTGCTACATTCTTGGCTTCTTCCATTTTTAAGATTCTTATTGCTTCTAAAAACAAGATGTTTTCATACTCTCCAACAGTGCCGCCGATCTCAATTATTACAAAATCGTTATTTCCCTTATTGGCCACTTTTTTGATGCGATTTATAATTTCTTCTGGAATGTGGGGCACCACTTGGACACAGCGCCCCTGATATTGTAAATTTCTTTCCCTGTTAATCACGCTTTGATAAACTCTTCCTGTAGTCATATAGTTGTCGCTTGACAGGTCAGTATTTAAAAATCTTTCATAATTTCCCATATCTTGATCAGTTTCATCACCATCTAAAGTAACAAAAGTCTCTCCATGTTCGGTTGGGTTCATGGTTCCGGCATCAACATTAATATATGGATCTGCTTTGACAGCTGTTACCTTAAAACCTTTGCTTTTTAATATCGCCCCGATACTGGCGGCGGCTACTCCTTTGCCTACGCCGCTCATAACACCACCAACAACAAAAATATACCTTGACATCTCACCTCCGAAATATATTAAACTTCTTATCAATTAAAAAACTCCATGATAAATTTGCCCGGAGTTTTTTTTAGATCCTATTTTATATTTACGATAATATTGTAACATGTAATAAATATACTAATAAAAAAAATATTATAAAGTAAGTAAATATATAATCTCAATATGGATAAATTGCTAAAAAAGCGTATCAGATTAACAAAATTAGTATCGACCCTAATATATTCTATGCCTTTTGTGAGCTGTGTAATATTAAATGGTTCTTTGGCTCAAGGTAAAATAAACGCCCAATCCGATATTGATCTATTATTAATTTCCAAAAAAGGTCGGATATTTACAGCTCGTTTTTTTGCGGTTGCGCTTGTTTGGATAATCGGTTTAAAAAGATCATCAGATGAGAAAAAATTTCATGGTGGCAAGTTTTGTCTAAATTATTTCCTTAGCGATAATTTTTTAAAAATTCCTCACAATAGAGAGGAAAAAATTAACAGATATTGTGCTGAAAATTATTCTCAGGCAATATTGGTAATCGGTGATGATATAGTTTTTAAAAAATTTATTGATATTAATATAAAATGGATGAAACGGTATTTAAAATCGCAAAAAACTCCGATTTATCGGGAATATCCCGTGAAAAAATCATTACTATTTTTTGTGAACCCTATTAAAAAAGTCTCTGAATGCTTATTGGGAGGCAATATAGGCATAAAATTAGAAAAATTATTAAAGTATTTTCAACTTAAAAAAATTATGCGGGACAAAAGAACATCTATGTATCCAGATCTGATAGTAGTAAATGATTACGAAATGAGATTCCACCCGCCAAAAAGTATTTCAAAGAAATATTAAGCCCTTTTTGGCAAATTTAAGGTATTGATTTTAGAGTCAAACGATAGTAATATATAAAGTGAGGTGTTTGACGTTACCCCCTTGCGTCATCACCTCACCTGAAGATAAGTGGAGGGCTTTGGCCCTTTTTTGTTTTAGTCAGGTTTTGGGACAATGCAAAAAACTCTTGACAAAAATGTAAAGTAAGCTTTACAATAGGAAAGCGATAAAAGAAACTAGGACACAAATTACCACACAAATCGACACAAATAACTCTTATATTTTTAGTTTCTAATTTGTGAATATTTGCGTGAGAAATCTGTGTTGTAATATCAATTAATATATGAAGGAGTAACTATGTTGCAACCGTTGGGTGACAAAGTTTTAATTAAACCAGTAAGTGCCGAAGAAAAAACTAAAGCAGGTATTTATATACCCGATACTGCCAAAGAGGAAAAAGCTGAAGGCGAAATAGTCGCTCTTGGCACAGGCAAATTAAGGGATGGTAAAAAGCATGATTTTAGTGTTAAAAAGGGCGATAAAGTCGTATATGGTAAATACTCTGGGGATGAGATAAAGATTGATGGCAAAGAGTATAAAATTATGAAAGAAGAAGATATTCTAGGCATACTTTAAAGCAAAGTCAAAAGTAATAAATAAAAATTAATAATCTCAACTAAAAATTTAATAATTATCAATTGCAATTACTACTTATAACTTATAAATTTTGATTTATTTAAGGAGAATTTATGGCTAAACAAATCGCATTTTCTGATGAAGCCAGAAATGGCTTACAAGAGGGAATCAATAAATTAGCGGACACAGTGAAAGTTACATTGGGACCCAGAGGCAGACATGTTGTGCTTGATAAAGGCTATGGAGCACCGACAGTTACTAATGATGGAGTAACAATTGCTAAAGAGATCGAGCTTGAAGATAAATTTGAAAATATGGGTGCACAACTAATTAAAGAAGTTGCGAGTAAAACTAATGATATTGCTGGAGATGGCACAACCACAGCAACTCTTTTAACTCAAGCCATGGTTAATGCCGGTCTTAAGAATGTTGCGGCTGGCGCAAATCCTATTGAGGTAAGAAAGGGCATCGAAAAAGCTACCGCTAAGGTAGTTGAAACAATTAAAAAGAATGCCAAAACAATTTCCGGTAGAGCTGAAATTGCTCAAGTTGCCTCTATTTCCGCTGGGGATAGTGAGATTGGGGAGTTGATTGCAGAGGTTATGGATATGGTTGGCAAAAGCAACGGAGTAATCACGGTTGAAGAGTCAAATACTTTAGGTTTTGAGAAAGAGGTAGTTGAAGGGATGCAGTTTGATAACGGTTATATTAGCCCATACATGATAACTGACACAGCTACTATGAAAGCTGTTCTGGAAGATCCATACATATTGCTTACTGATAAAAAAATCTCTTCTATTCAAGAAATACTTCCCTTGCTCGAAGAAATGGCTAAGAGCGGTAAAAAAGATATGGTGATTATTGCTGAAGATGTAGAGGGTGAAGCTCTCGCCACTCTTGTTGTTAACAAATTACGTGGAGTTCTTAATGTAATTGCCGTTAAAGCACCCGGTTATGGAGATAGAAGGAAAGAGATGCTTCAAGACTTAGCTGTTTTGCTTGGTGGCACGGTAATATCCGAGGATACTGGTTCCAAGCTTGAAGATGCAAAATTAGAAATGCTTGGAAGCGCCAGAAAAGTGGAGATTGATAAGGATAAAACCACAATTGTGGAGGGAAAGGGCAAAAAAGCTGATATTTCCGCTCGGATTGATCAAATCAAAAAGCAGATTGAAAAAACTTCATCCGATTATGATAGAGAAAAGTTAGAGGAGAGATTGGCGAAATTATCAGGAGGTGTAGGTGTAATTAAGGTGGGGGCCGCAACCGAAACTGAGCTGAAAGAGAAGAAATATAAAGTTGAAGATGCTAAAGAAGCGACAAAAGCCGCCATAGAAGAGGGAATTGTGGCTGGTGGCGGTGTTGCCTTTGTTGACGCAATTGCCGAGCTAAAAAATGTTCCGGTTGTCGGTGACGAAGCTATAGGCTTGGAAATTGTTAAAAAAGCATTAGAAATGCCGATGCGTCAAATTGCTGAGAACGCTGGAGTAGAGGGCTCAATCGTGATTGAAAAGGTGCGGGCTATGAAATCCGGAGAAGGCTACGATGCGGCCAATGGCAAATACGGCAAAATGATCGATTTTGGTATTGTTGACCCAGCGAAAGTATCAAGAACTGCAATTCAGAATGCCGCTTCTATAGCCGCACTGATATTAACCACTGAGGCGGCTGTTACCGACAAACCAGAAAAGAAAGAAGCAATGCCCGCAATGGGCGGAGGCATGGACCCAAGCATGATGGGAATGTAAGCCAATAAAATTAAGAAGCTAAAACCAAAAATCCAAAATATATTAAAATCCCCGATTCCAAAGAAGAGGGGATTTTAATATGGTCATTAGCGCCTTTTAAGATATTTGTCACGCAACTTCTGGCATAGTGACGCTGTTTTTGATTAATTCGTAGTCATCTTCTATTAGATATTTATTATTTTTAATTTCTAATATTATCGGGCGAGGAATAATTTTTTCAGTCAAAAACTTTTTTACATACAAAGAATATATCATGCCGCTACTTGATTCTATTGTATAATCGTAAACATAGCCAATATCTTTGCCTGATTTTGTTACTACTCTTTGCTTAAGACCATATAGTTTTGATTTGATAGCCTTATCTATTGAGACGAGCTCCTTAAGCGATAATATATTATCCTGATTTTGTGTTACTAGAGCTTTTTGATCAATTTCAATAATATCACCGAAAGCGATTGCTTTAGGTGCTACGAAAAAGAAGGGGGAATGCAATAAAAAGCCCTTAATTTTTAGATCATTCTTTTGTATTACAATATCGGAAACCTTGCCAACAGTCTTTTGCTCATTTACGGCCAAAATATCTTTTCCGACAATTTGCGAGTAACTTATTATCATTCCCGCTCCGTTATTAACCTAAAGCATAATATCCAAAACACAAAATTTGCGACATAATTATTATCAGTGAACCGAAATTCTTGATTGATGGTTTTAACTTTTTGCTTTATCTAGCCTCTCTCGACATAACTTCCATCTCTAGTATCTACAACAATTATATCACCATTTTTAATAAAAATCGGGCAATCAATTTCTGCTCCACCTTCAATTTTTACTTTTTTTGTAATTGCTCCAGCGCTATTACCTTTAATGGAGGGTGGGGCGTCAATAACCATAAATTTCATTTTTATTGGTAGATCAATATTAATAGGAGTGTTGTTGAACAATAATATATCAATATCAGTATTTTCTTTTAGATATGTTTTAGAATCACCAATTTGTGCTAAAGGCAGGGTAAATTGATCATAGCTGTCTAAATCCATAAAGTAAGCCTCTTTTTCGTCAAGATAAAGAAAATTTGCTTTTTTTCGCGATAAGTCAGCCGACTCAAATTTTTCAGCGCCTTGAAATGTTTTTGTTAAGACATTCCCGTTGACTAAATTCTTGATTTTTACTTTGACGATACTGCCACCGCGCCCCATTTTGCTTTGTGAGTAACTTAAAACAACATAGGGATCGCCCTCGTAAATAAATCTGGTGCCGTTTTTTAAGTCGGTGATTGCTAACATTTTACCCCGTAAAATTACATTTGAAATAAAGAACAAAAGAACTTAAGAACACTAAATAATGAATTAACCGACAAAATTGTTTCTCTGTTATATTATTAATGTTTCTTGGTTTTTCAGTTTTCTAGCCTAGCGAGAAATATATGGTAAAAGAGCTAAAAATCTTGCTCTTTTGATGGCTGTGTTTAACCATCTTTGGTGCTTAGAACAATTACCGTTTCTTTCGCTTGATTCGATTTTGCTCCAACGATTAAGATATTTGCTCAAGGTTGCAATGTCTTTGTAATCTATATCGTTAATTTTATTAACACAAAAAAAACAT
Source organism: uncultured Candidatus Saccharibacteria bacterium (assembly GCA_964558315.1). GTDB lineage: Bacteria > Patescibacteriota > UBA1384 > XYA2-FULL-43-10 > XYA2-FULL-43-10 > MWCM01. Next base: position 44,974 of record CAZLCL010000003.1, on the reverse strand, counting down.
TTCTTATTAAATCTTGGCTCATTCTGATTTTTTTTGTAATCTCTCTTCATCTTTTTTGATCCTAAATATTCTTAAATAATTGATAATTAAAAGGGGATTTCTTCGATATCTATTTCTTCGTTCTCATCATTTTTAGAGTCTGTTGAGGCTAGGTCTTTTTTATCTGAGCCTTTGCTAATTTTATCAACTGGATTGCTTTCTTCGGAATATGATTCCTCTTGTGCGCCTCTGCTGGAAAGCACGATAATGTTATCGGCGACAATCTCTGTTTTATATCTTTTAGCCCCATCTTGGCCCTCCCAACTTCTGGTTTGTAACCTTCCTTCGACATATACAGGCTGACCTTTTTTTAGCATGGGGGAGACATTTTCGGCTTGTTTGCCCCAGACCACAATGTCGTGATACTCGGTGGCTTCACCACTGCTTCCATCTTGATTTTTCCATCTTCTGTTAGTGGCTACTGCAAAGTTCGAAACCGCTTGTCCGTTTGGCGTATATCTCATCTCTGGATCTCTGGTCAAATTACCCAATATTTGTGCTCGATTTAAATTAAGCATAAAGCTCCTTATTTAATATATCCAGATAGTATCACAATATCTAATATTCAGCTAGGCGGTGGGGAGTGACGACAGCATATTTCTTAAGCAATATCGGATAGAAGTTTTTGTCTCTATTGCTATAAATCATCTCCCAATATTCCCTCAATTTCTTCATCTAACTTAGCTAAACGATCAGCTTCTGCCTCAGCATTTTTATCCTTATCGGATTTTTCTGCTTTTGGCTCTTTCTTAAGGCTGGGTTTCTTTACAACTTTTTTCTTAGCCGGTTTTGCGGTGTCTTGCTCTTCTGTTTCGGTTTTTGATTCGTTCTCTTCTATATCTTCTGTCTTTTCTTTTTCACCTTTTTTCTTCTTTGGTTTTGATGGTTCTTTAATCTCTTTGTTTACTTTTTCTATCTCCGAAGCATCTTCTAGTTTATGCTCTTTTGCGCCTTTTTGCTTATCAGTTTTATTGTCTTGATCTACTTTTTCTTTTTTACTCTTCTTTTCATCGGAGTCTGGCTGTGATATTTTATCCTCTTCAGATTCCTTCTCTTCCTCTCTTTTGGCCATAAGATCATAACTCTCTTCGGTTTCTCCTTCGATAGCTTCAAAACTTTTTTCTCCACCAACGACTTCTTCAATATCTTCAGTTTCCGCTACTTCATCTGCGGTTAATTCTAACTTCTCTTTGCCATAATCTTTTACTATTAAAAGATGTCTAAGAATTTCTGCTCGATGTTTGAGTTCACCACTCAATGTAGAAAGCTTTGCCGGGTCTAACTCAAAATTTAAAGTTAAATAAGTGGCAAAATCCTGTTTTTTGATCGGGTAAGCTAGTTTTCTTCTGCCCCAATTCTCTTCTCCCAAAATCTTTCCCTCTTGTTTTGTTATTAAAGCATTAATCTTTCCTGTGACTGCTGTTATCTCATTGTCACCGACTTGATCGGAGAGTAGATAGGTCATTTCATACTGTCGCATAGTATTCCTTACAATTAGTTATGTTGTATATTAATAAAATTGCTAAGTTAAAAGTAATAAGTGATAATTGCAATTTAAAATTAGATAATTATTACTAGAAATTATAAGTTTTTAATTCCAACTTATGACTTATATGCCTTGTCCTTATCCAACTTTTGGCATAATTGTTTGGCAATTGTCTTTTTGTTGTTTTGTCTATCACAATTAATTTGGCACTCGCATAATATTGGCCAATTTAGGTCGGCCGCGAGTTCCCCCAGCTAAAGAGGCGAGGGAATTTCAATTTCCAATAGCAATTTTCGAATTTCGAACATTGAATATTAAAGATCGAATACAGCAAAATGCAATAAGTATTATGCAATATGGGCTAAATGGTCGGGCAAACGCCGTGAACTACCGAGAAACCTCCCAGTTTCCCTCCGTGTGATAGTTCACGGCGCCTTATCTGCTGCCGATAAGCATAGTTATACTAACAGAAGAGAGTATGTTTGTCAACATTTTATTGGCCAGAATTAGAACCCTGAGTTTTTTGAGTTCAAATCCTCCCGACCGCTTATGAAGGTAGTTTGTTGTTCACGATAAATCGTGGACTCTGAATGGCGAGAGTTCAAGCTTTAGCTTGTTTGGGTTTACCACGATAAATCGTGGTTTCAAGGAACAGAGCACAAGATTCATCTTGTTTTAGATGCACGATAAATCGTGAGCTCAAAATATCGGGGCGCGAACTCTGCGATAGCCCCTAAAGGTAGTTTAATTTCCACAGCAAATCGTGAGCTTTAGATAATTTCTAGCTCGGGTCATTTTTAAATCAAGCATTTTAAACATTAAATTTAAATAAGGTTACGTCGCCGTCTTTAAAGATGTAGTTTTTACCTTCAGTTCTTACGAGTCCTTTAGAGCGCGCAGATGCCCAGCCGCCTTGGTTTACAAGGTCTAGCCAACCAACCACATCAGCGGCTATAAAACCACGCTTGAAATCGGTGTGAATTACACCTGCGGCCTCTGGGGCGGTGAAGCCTTCTTTGATAGTCCAAGCTCTGGTTTCCGGCTCTCCGCTGGTAAAGTAGGTGATTAACCCAAGTGTTTTATAGGCTAATTTTATTAAACGATTAAGCCCTGATTCCTTTAAGCCTAGTGAGTCGAGGTATTCAGCCTTTTCTTCCTCTTTGAGACTGTTTAATTCTTCTTCCACCTTGGCACTTATAGGGATAAAGGTTACAGGTTTCTGGTTTGAGGTTCCTGTATTATGTGCATTATTCATCATTTGTAATTCATCATCCGCCAACTGCTCCTCAGAACAGTTCGCAATGTATAATACAGGCTTCATTGTAAGCAAATTTAGACCTTTAATCTCTTTCAGCTCTTCTTCATTCAAATCTGCCTCACGGGCATTCTTGCCCCGATATAAAACATCTTTAATCTTTTGCAAAGCCTTGTGGGCTATAGCTGATTCTTTGGAACCTGTTTTCATCTCTTTTTCTATGCTAAAAAGGCGTTTCTCTACAGTAGAAATATCGGCAAGTTGCAACTCGATTTCAATGGTTTTTATGTCCTCTTTAGGGTTGATCTTACCTTCAACATGAACAATATTATCATCTTCAAAAAAGCGCACCACCATGGCAATTGCATTACATTCGCGAATGTGTGCCAAAAACTGATTGCCAAGACCTTCACCTTTGTTGGCACCGCGCACAAGCCCGGCAATGTCAACAAATTCAACCACAGCTGGCACGATTTTTTTGGATTTAGATACCTCCGCAAGAGGTTTGAGCCTCTCATCTGGCACCTCAACTACTCCGAAGTTCGGCTCAATGGTGCAAAATGGGTAATTGGCCGCTTCTGCCTTGGCGCCTCGAATCAGCGCATTAAATAATGTGCTTTTTCCAACATTAGGAAGCCCAACTATTCCTATCTGTAATGACATTTATTTCTCCTGAATATTATTTTCAGTAGACTCGCCCTGCGTAGCCTTGGCGAAGTAGGGCCAACATTAGGAAGCCCAACTATTCCAATTTGAAGACTCACTCAAATCTCCCGAATATTATTTTTAATACTGGTGCTCATTGTTCTTTTTATCCGCGAGGTAGCAAAAGTATTAATAAGCAAGGCCGACTTGTCAGATTTGCAAAAAACCTTAGCTATTAAACCATATGTTTAAAATAGCAAAAATAGGCATAAATTTCAACTCTGAAAAATTTGACAAAGGCTGTTAATAATGATAAAAAAGGAGGCTGGTAATTATTCAGCACAAAAAGGAAGGTGTGAGAGGCGTGTCTGAACTGTGGCCTCAGCTCCCCGAGGAATGGGAGAGCTACCACCTGGTGCTGGAGCTGGAAGAAGTGCTTCGGTATTCTGGGTGGAGCCGTCCCGGCCGTCCCGTTGATGTATCAGAGGGTGTCGCATTTATCCTCAATCGTGGACTGAAGCTCTACTGGGCTTCAATGAAATACAACATCACCTGCACTGGTGCGGGTGGAAGCTATTCGTTGTGGGCGGCGTTCGCCGGTGGAGTCGCAGGCGGCCAGTTTACGTATCCTCGCGTTCACATGGTGCCACGCTCCATGAGGGTCGTGCCAGTGGAGGGTGGCTCGTGCTTGTTGGTGCGCCTTGACGGTCACATCGACAAAGAAGAACACCGAAGTGAACGATCCAGCGAGGGATGGGAAAAAAGCGAGCGCGTCCTGAGAAGTTTGCATTACTGGTCGCGTTGCTATTTTCTCGGGCTCGAGTTGCCCCCTGTGCGGAGCGCGGCCGAGCTCCTCGGGTTTGATCCGCCCAACCCAAACGGATCGGACTAAATGGCCCCGGTGAACCTGCGTTCCAAGCAGGAGACTGGGGCCATTTGTTATTAAAAAAAGATATAAGTAGTCTGTAAATTTGGATATGATGCGTTTTAACTATCGTCAGCTGTCCAGAAAAATGCTTTTGAACTTTCCTTCAGCATGTAGCTAGTGATATTGGCCTATTTTTTAAAAACAGCTATTGACAAACTTATAATATGGGTATATATTCATATCATAAGCATTAAACGGAGCGAAAGGAGGTGAATAATATGCCAAGATACGATGGAACAGGCCCGGCTGGGTATGGTCCAATGACCGGTCGCGGAATGGGTCCGTGCGGCGGCGGAGCCGGTTGGGGTAGAGGCTTTGGTCGAGGTTGGGGTAGAGGTATGGGATACGGTAGACGCTTTGCCGGAAGATCTTATCTAACACCCGCAGAGGAGCTTCAAGATTTGGAAGATGAAGCTAATGCCATGAAAGCCGACCTGAAAGCTTTAGAAGATCAGATTGCCGAGCTAAAAAAATAAAGGCAAAGGGCCGTGGCGATATTTGCGCTAACGGCTTTTGCTGTTTAGAATTAAATTGTTTAAATAATAAATAAACATCAAATCAAATTATGAAGTTAGCAGTCCCAACAAATAATGGGTTAGAGGTGGCAGAACACTTTGGAAGGTGTAAGCTTTATATTTGTTATAATGAAAAAGGTCAGGAAGTCTGTAATTTTAAGAATACCTCATCTCATATGGGGGGAAAGGGTCTGCCGCCCGATGTTTTAAAAGGTCATGGCGTTGATATTCTTTTATGCAAAGATTTGGGCCCCAATGCAGTTAGATTGTGTAATGAGGCTGGAATTATTGTATACAAGGACGCTTCCGCCACAGATATCAAAAAAATTATCAAGGATTATTTATCGGGTAATTTAGTAAAAGCGGGTTTAAATAGCGCTTGTGAAAATCATCAATAAATTAAGGGAAATATGAATTTAACTCCGAAATTAGTTTCGATATTATCAACAGTCGTAAATATCTTTCTTTCGGGAGGTAAGATATTAACTGGATTTTTTTGTGGTAGTGTCGCCCTTATTGCTTCAGGAATCGATTCAACAATGGACATACTCTCTTCGGTCATCACTTATTTTGGCTTGAAAATATCAGAAAAGCCGGCAGACTCCAAGCACCCATTTGGCCATTATCGATATGAGGCAATATCTAGCTATACCATAGTAATGCTTCTATTAATTTCTGCTGTTTGGATTATTTATGAATCCGTTACTCAAATAATTAAAGGGGGAAGCTCTAATAGCTACTCTTTTGTCGCCATAATTGTTATTGTTGTCGCAATTATCATCACCGAACTTTTGGCCCGTCTTAAATTTTATATTGGCAATAAAAACTCCTCTCTCTCGCTGGTAGCAGATGCGCAACACTCAAGGGCAGATGTTCTTTCTCAATCTGCTGTGTTGGTGGGCTTATTTTTATCCTCCTATGTCGCTTATATCGATAGTATTATTGCTATAGGGGTCGGCTTATATATTATTTATAGCGCCATAGGGTTGGCAAAAGAATCAATCGAATCTTTGGTTGATGTGGCTGATACAAAGTTAGAGCAAGATATCGAACAATGGTCTAATAAAAATGGTTATAAATTTGAAGATATTAAAACCAGAAAAATAGGTTCTCAAACCTTTGCCGAAATAACCATGGTTTTTGCTAAAAACTGCAAAGCAGATGAAATTGCCGCCAGAATTAAAGAGGTGGAGAGCAAAATACTATTAGAATTTGAATCTCTACAGCAGGTTGCTTTTGCGGTTACTTCTCATGACATCAGGCAGATTTCTTCCCGAACTTGGTTGGGGGGTAGGCGTCGCATGAGATTTGATATGCCACCAACGCAAAGTATGGTTAAGAATGGTGGAGACAAAATTGTCATAGCGCCGTTAGAAAATGGAAAGTTAGCCAAAGATTTTGGTGCTTCAGAGTATTTAGTGGTTAAATTTCAAGACGGGAAAACCATTAAGAAAGATGTCATCAAAAACGAATTCTTTAAGAAAAATGGTGGGCATGGAGTGATGTTTGCCAAAATGCAGAAAGCAGATAAGGTATATGCGAATTTTATTGGTGAAGGCGCCAAACAGAATTTGATAGCTAACGGATTAGAAATTGTGATGGTTGAAGATCGTCCAGATGTTGATAGTATTTACGGAAGGATTATTAAAGATGAGACCTAGAAGAGCTAGAAAAATTGATTTTGAACCGAGTGTTACATTTTATAAGCCTCAGGGCGTGCCGATGCGTTTTTTAGATATTGTCGAGCTAACTCATGAGGAGGCAGAGGCTTTAAGACTCAAAAATATCGAAGAGTTAGATCAGATAGAGGCTGCAGAAAAGATGAATACTTCACAAAGCACTTTTCAGCGGATATTATCATCAGCCTACAAAAAGGTATCAACCGCTTTAATACAGGGTAAGGCGATAAAAATTATCAAATGAACGCTCGATTAACCACCTCAATAAAAAAGACAGCTTTATCGTTTTGGAGGGTTCTGCCAGCTATTCTGGCGACGATTCTACTAATTTCATTAGTATTTTCAATAATCCCAAAAAATCTATATCTGGATTTGCTTGGCAGTAGTAATGCTTTTAATCTACTCCTGGCTAATTTGGCAGGCAGTATTTCGGCCGGCAATCCCGTAATGAGCTATTTTATTGGTGGGGAGTTGTTAAAACAGGATATCAACCTTTTGGTTGTTACTGTTTTTATTGTGTCTTGGGTCACTGTTGGCATTACTCAACTGCCGGCCGAAGCTACCATTCTAGGAAAAAAATTCGCAATATATCGAAACATTACCTCTTTTGTTTTGTCTTTTTTGGTGGCTTTGTCAACAATTAGCATATTAGAGGTCTTGAATAAATGAATTTTATAAATAAGATTAATAACATTTCTGTGTCATGGCGATATTTTTTTATTGTTTTAGTTATTTATGTCGTCTTTTTGGTTTTCGATTATGATTTAATCTTAAAATCTTTGACTTATTGTGGCGTAATAGCATCGGAGGTTCTGCAAGCCTTTTTAATTGTATTTGTTCTGATGGTTTTGGGGGATTATTATATTACTCCAAGTTTTGTCAAAAGATATCTGGATAAAAATCATTTTGTGAAATGGCTGGGAGTAGTAATTGGAGGTATAATATCTACTGGACCTATTTATATGTGGTATCCTTTACTGGGGGATTTGCGTAAAAGGGTTCTAAATGATGGTATGGTCGCCTGCTTTTTATATAACCGTGCCATCAAAATCCCATTGATACCTGTCGCCTTAATATACTTCGACTGGAAATATCTGTTGGTTTTGGGGTTGCTCATGGTGTTATTTTCAATTATTCAAGGTATGATAATTAATGTTTT
>CAZLCL010000003.1:25104-37168 GCA_964558315.1 uncultured Candidatus Saccharibacteria bacterium | reverse complement strand
ATAAAATTTGGCGCTGTGTGGTGCCCGGGATGCATTGTTATGAAGCCTCTATGGCAAGAAATAGAAAGTGAAAACCCTTGGTTAAAAAACGAGTATTATGATTTCGATAAAGATAAAGATCAGGTTGAAAAATGGGGTATTGATAACGTTTTGCCGACTTTCGTTTTTGTAGCAAAAGATGGCAAGGAGATATTAAGATTACACGGCGAAATAAACAAAAAAAAATTAGTAGAACTAGTCAAGGAGCATAAAAACAAATGAAAAAATATTTTTATGCATTATTAATAGTTTTAGCAATGATCTCGCCATTTTTAAACTTTGCTAGAGCTAGCGCAGATACAAATAGTATCATTATCAAGCTATTTTGGGCTGAAGGTTGTCCCCACTGCGCCCATGAAAAAGAGTTTTTAACTGATTTAATGGCTGATAACCCTGATCTTGTGGTGGAGACGTATGAAATAACCAAGAATCAAGCCAACATGCAACTTCTGGTAAAAATCGGCCTAGAGCTTAAAGCTGATGTTAGTGGTGTGCCTTTCACGGTAATAGGCAGTGATTATATTAGTGGTTTCGCAGAGGGGCAAACTGATAAACAGATTATCGAGTTAATTGAAAAGAATCGGCCGAAAGCTTTGCCTTCTGCTCCCGACAAAGTTGAGGTTGAAAAAAATATTGCGGAGGATAACCCGGATAAAGAGGGGGTTGTAAGTCAAGAAAAAAGTGATGAAGCCGAAGATAAGACCGCTCCTAATCAAGTTATTCATTTGCCATTGTTGGGGGAGATCAATTCAAGAGAATACTCCTTGCCCGCTTTATCAATTATTATCGGTTTTATTGATGGTTTTAACCCTTGTGCTATGTGGACACTGCTTTTTTTAATTAGCATCCTTCTTGGGATGAAGGATAGAAAAAGAATGTGGATTTTGGGCAGTGCTTTTATTGTATCGTCTGCATTAGTTTACTTTTTATTTATGTCGGCGTGGTTAAACCTATTTTTGTTTATCGGTTTTGTAGCGGCTGTCCGAGTAATTATTGGGCTTGTGGCAGTTGGCGGAGGTGTTTTTAATGTTAGAGATTATTTTCTAAACAAGGAAGCAGGTTGCAAGGTCTCTAAGTCCAAAAATCAGCAAAAAATATTTGAAAAAATTCAAACAATTCTTCACGAAAAAAGCTTTTTGATGGCACTTTTAGGAATAATCCTGTTGGCATTTGCCGTTAATTTGGTTGAACTAATCTGTTCTGCGGGTTTGCCAGCGATTTATACGCAAATCTTATCTTTATCAGATTTAGCAAAATGGCAGTATTACTTTTATATATTTCTTTATATTCTTTTCTTTATGCTCGACGATCTGTTTGTTTTTATCGTAGCTATGGCCACCTTAAAATTAACCGGCGTAACTACCAAATATTCAAGACTTTCAAAATTGATTGGAGGATCGATATTGTTTATAATCGGGGTAATCTTAATTTTTAAACCAGAGTGGTTAATGTTCGGCTAATATGAAAAAATCATACGCAATTTTATTAGCAGTATGCTTGGTAATTTTCGCTTTGGTAGCCGTTATTTATATCTTTTTTGATAACGATAAATCTAAAATTCATAATCAAGCTAATGGTTTGCAACAAAACTCCTCTGAACAAATTAAAGGCGTTTCGACTCAGAGTGATGAGCAGATAATTAGAACTGTTGATGGCAAAGAAGCCCAAGAGATTGTTAAAAATAATTCTGAACTAATAATTATTGATTTAAGAACGCCTGAGGAATATGCCGAAGGATACATTGAGAACGCTGTAAATATTAATTTTTACGACGAAGATTTTAAAGAATCTATAAAATCTTTGGATAAAACCCGGCCATATTTGATCTATTGTCAAAGCGGCAAACGGAGTAGCCAAGCTTTAAATTATTTTGTAGAACAAAGTATTAAAGAAGTTTATGAACTTAAAGGTGGATATTTAGAGTGGATCGAAGTATGATTAATTTAGTTTCAAAATACTGCCTTAATCATTGCCCCTGTGTTTTATAATAATTATCTTTACAAATGAGCAACTTAAATATCATTGTCTTATCTCTGATCGCTGGTATGGCTACTTTTTTTGGAGTTTGGTTGGGTTTGAGACATAATTACGGAGAAAAAACTGCTGCTTTTGGGGCATCTTTTGCCGCCACAATTATGCTTTTAATTTCCGGTGTAGAGCTTATTCCAGCCTCAATTTCTGATGGAGGTTTTATAAAAAGCGTTGAGTTTGTGATTATTGGTGTGTTAATTATTGCTTTAGCAAATTATATTATTCCTCATCTACACACTTTTCATGATATAAAAAATTGTGACCAAAAGTGCATGCTTAGGGCGTCATATCTTATTGCAATCGGTTTAATTCTGCATGATTTTCCTGAGGGTTTTGCGATACCTGCCTCATTTGGCTCTTCGGCCTCACTTGGGTTGGTTGTAATCATCTCATCTTTTTTGCACAATATCCCTGAAGGTTACGCCATGACTGTAGCTTCGAGAGGCATTAAAGGTGGTTTTTGTTACAAATCAGCATTATTTTCCGCACTTGCATCACTCTCAGGAGCCGTTTTAGGTATAATATTAATAAAATATTTTGCTCATATTAATGCAATTTTCCTAGCTATCGCCGCAGGTGCAATGCTTTACATCTCGTTTCACGAATTAATTCCTATGGCGCTTAGACACAAAGAAAAAACCGCCATGCTTTGGGGTGGTGCGGTAGCGGTGATACTATTCTTTTTACTTGGACTTATATGATTGGTCTGTAAATATGCCTTTTTCACCCAGAAGTAGAGCAAGGCTTGAAAATGATCCATTACTAGCTAGAATGAAAGAGATGAAAAAATCCCTTCTTATTATCATAATTCTGTCTGCAGTAGTTTGGGGCGCCTATTACTCTTCGCGCCAGTATTCACTGTCTAAAGATACGGCATTACAGAGCAACTCAGATGAGTTTACTAGTGCAGATATGTCGGCCGGCCCCCTCGAAGAATCAACTAACGAACCGAAAAAAATTACGTTAACTCTTGCGGGTGATGTAATGCTAGATAGAAATGTCTGGCATAATTACAAATCTGTGGGTCTAAACAAGCTACTCAGCAACTTTGATACTTCTCTGTTTAAAGATGCAGATTTGTCCGTGTTAAATTTAGAGGGTCCGATAAGTCAAAAACCGATAGATGACGATTGGCAGAGTGGCAGTATGATCTTTAATTTTCCCCCCGAGAGCGTAGATTTTTTAAAGTATCTTGGAGTAACTACTGTTTCTTTGGCCAACAATCATACTTATAATGCGGGTAAAAGTAATTTTGTTTATACTCAAAATGTATTAAAAGAGAATGGGATTGGCAATTTTGGACGCCAAATTGGTTTTAATCAACATGAGGATATATATCGTTTTAACGGGGAGATACCGATTTCAATTATCGGCCTAGATGTTTTAGCAGATTATATAGATAGCGAGATTATCGCCGCCATTAAAAAAGAAAAAGCTGAGGGTCAGTTTGTTATTATAATGCCGCATTGGGGAGTCGAATACGAAGCTGAGCATCACTCAAGTCAAGAGAGTTTGGCAAAAAAATGGATAAATGCCGGTGCTGATATGATTATTGGAGGACACCCACATGTAATTCAAGATTTTGAAATTATCGGTGGAGTGCCGGTTTTTTACTCTTTGGGAAATTTTATTTTTGATCAATATTTTTCACCGGAAACACAGGAGAGTTTGGTGTTATCTACCGAAATTAGTGAGCAGGAGATTATAGTAAAAATAATTCCGATTGTTCAAACAAAATCTGCTCCTAAAAACGCGGAAGGTGCGAGAAGAGGGTCAATTTTGCAGGCACTAATGATTGCAGAGAACATAGGCACAGCGGAAACAAAAAATGAAGATACGATCATAATTAAACGAGAGACACAAATTGAATAATATCGGTGAATCTGTAAAAAAATTAGTTTTAATAGATAGCAATGCCATAATTCATAGAGCTTATCATGCTATACCGAAAACTTTAAGAACCAGAAAAGGCGAACAAACAAATGTTGTTTACGGTTTTGCGACGACTTTGGTTAAAGTTATCGAAGATCTTTCTCCGAGTCATTTTGCGGCGACTTTTGATTTGGCTGATCCGACTTTTCGTCATGAGTTATTTGAGGAATATAAAGCAACGCGGGTTAAGGCTGATCAAGAGTTGTATGATCAAATCCCAAGAGTTAAGCAGTTGGTGGAGACGATGGGCATACCGATATACGAGAAAGAAGGGTATGAAGCAGACGACGTGATTGGAACGATTGTAAGCAAAGTGAGCACTTCCACAGATTTATTCCACAGATCTAAAAAGATAGGCAATAATCAGTGTCAATCAGTGGAAAAGATCAGTGGTGGTGTTCTCCAAATATTCATAGTTTCCGGCGATAAAGATATTTTCCAACTCATAAATGGTAACGTAAAAGTCTATAATCTGAAAAAAGGTTTATCTCAGACTCAAATTATTGATAGACACATCATAGAACAAGAGTATAATTTGCAACCAGAGGACTTTATTGACCTAAAAGCATTAGCAGGCGATTCTAGCGATAATATCCCGGGAGTGCCTGGAATCGGACCCAAGACGGCTACGGAGTTAATACAACGTTTCGACACATTAGCTAAACTTTATGAAGCGATTGAAGATACAAGATACAAGATACGAGATACTAATAAAAATCAAATTTCAAATTCTAAATCTCAAAAAGATATCATTACTACGGAAACAGGAATCCAAGACAATAATTATAAACCCCTAGTCAAGCCCGAAATGACAGCCGAAGATGAGACCAACTTGGTTGCTAAGGAACTTGGACTAAAGCCCAGAATTACACGTTTGTTGATTGATAATAAGGAGCAAGCCTTTCTTTCACAGCATCTTGCCACCATTCATTGTGACGTGCCGATAAATTTTGATCTTGATCAATGTCGTTTTGGTGATTATGATAAAGATAAACTCAAAAGTCTGTTTAAAGAGCTGGGATTCCAATCATTAATTAGACGATACAGCGAGAAGGTAGAAAGCGGTAAAACAAAAGAGCAAGAATCTGTAAATTATTCTCAGAATGTTAATGACCAACTAAAATTACTTTGATAAATTGGAGCCAGCATGTTAAATGAATCTGGAAGAATGGGGCCAAAAGAGGCAAGAGAGGAAGCAGGTTTAATAAAAGATGTGGCGTATATAGATCAGAATCTGAATTCAAGAGGCGGGATAGAGCGAACAGATTATCAAAATGCGTCCGAATCAATCGAGTTGGCAAGAGAAAACTTTGAGGAATATCAAATTAGAAATGCTATAGGCATTTTAAAAGATTCCGTGTTGCTTAATAAATTATTAAATACAGAGCAATTAAAAGCAATTCATAGAATTGTTGATAACTGTATGTCGGATATTCCTCCGGAAACTATCCATCGAATAAAATCACAACTAGACGATAACAATCATATTGCAATGGGGATATTAGCGGATTTTCTTGATGAATTTGAACAAAAAATCAGAAATAGCTCAGAAATTATTGATCTATTTTATGATCAAAAGAAATTATTAAATACTGCTGTGTCAATAATTAAAAGGCGTCTGGTAATAGCAATTAGCAGTTTGATCATTGAATCAGAAATAAATTAATGTGGAGACATCTTAAAGACAAATCGATCATAGTGCCGAAGATTTTGTCGGCGGAGATCAACGAAAAGGTTGAGCCGGTTTTGCGTGGCATGGAAGAGGCTGGGATAAAGCTGGATATCGAGAAATTGAAAAATCTAGAGAATAAATTATCGTCCGATCTTCAACGATTGACAAACGATATTCATCAATCAGCGGGAGTGAGTTTTAATATTGATTCGCCAGCACAAATAGCGGGGATTTTATTTGAAAAATTAAAATTACCCGCAGAAGGACTTAAGCGGACTAAAACAGGACCCTCTACCGCCGCCAGCGAGCTTAATAAGATCAAAGACGAGCACCAAATAATCAGTCTGATACTTGAATACAGGGAAATTGCCAAATTATTATCTACTTATCTCTTGCCATTGCCGAAAATGGTGGATGGGAATTTCCGTTTACACACTCATTACGCCCAAGATGTAGCTACCGGCCGTATTTCATCCAACGATCCCAACTTGCAGAATATTCCCATTAAGGGGCGCTATGGCGAGCAGATACGCGCCGCATTTGTGGCAGAAGATGGTTATAAATTAATTTCAGCTGATTATTCACAAATAGAACTTCGCATAGTAGCTTGTTTGGCCGAAGACAAGGAGATGATTGAATCATTCAATAGCGGCCGTGATATTCATACCGAAACAGCGGCAGAGATATTTAACAAGAGGGCGGAAGAGGTGACTAGCGATGAGCGACGTTTCGCCAAAACAATCAATTTTGGTGTTTTATATGGCATGAGTCCTTATGGATTGTCTCAAGCCTTAAATATCGGACAAGATTCAGCGACAGAATATATTCGGCGTTATAACCATGTGTATAGCGGCATAAACGCTTATTGCAAAAAAATGATTATTGAGGCGAAAGAACGGGGTTATGTGGAGACACTATTCGGTTTTCGCCGCCTTTTGCCCAATATCAATTCTGAGATTCGATACATTGCTGAGGGAGAGCAACGCATGGCCATTAACACGCCCGTGCAGGGGACAGCGGCGGAAATTCTAAAACTTTCAATGATTCGTTTGGCGGATCAATTGCAAGTTTTTAATCAAAAATCAAAAATCAAAAATCAAAAAAAATTAGCAACTAGCAATTCTTGCCTAGAACCTGCAAAAGCGAAGCTTTTGTTGACTGTTCATGATGAGTTAGTGCTGGAAGCACCGGCAGAAAATGCAGAAAAAGTAGCAGAGTTGGCTCGGGAAACTATGGAAAATGTAGTTAAACTTTGTGTGCCGATAGAAGTTAAGTTTGATATTGGAAACAATTGGCAAGAGGCAAAATAAAAGCAAATACTAATTCATATCTGTCATAAATTGTTTCAAAAATATTAGTTATCTTTTTAATTACTTTTTAACAAATTTTTATATAGATAATATTTTAGATTTATAAAAATATGCTCAAATTTATTTACGGTGAAAATTTATATAATATTAAAATGCAATTAGATAAAATTATTGCCGATTTTCTTTTAATTGACCCAGCTAGAATGAATTTGCAGATATTAGACGGATCTGAATTAGCAATAAATGATTTTATACAAAAAGTCAGTTCTGTGCCTTTCCTAGCCGACAAAAGATTAGTGATCATCAATAACTTATTGTTGGATGGCAATAATAGCGAGATTAAAAATAAGATTGCTGACTATTTAAAAGATATCCAAAACAGCCACAGCATTGATATTGTTTTTATCGAAAAGGGTGAACCAGACAAGCGATCAAAATTGTTTAAATTTTTGTGCAAACAAGCTACAAATATTTACTGTCAAAATCTAAAAGGGGCGGCTCTAAATAATTGGTATCTAAACGAATTTAAAAATCGTGGTATCGAAATTTCACATGAAGTTTTAAATGTCTTAATTGCCCAGTGCGGTGCAGATCTGCAAAAAAGTATCAGTGAAATTGATAAATTATCTCTTTATGCGAAAAGTCAAAACAGAAGCCATGTAAAAATTGAGGATGTAAAAAAACTCGTAAAAGCGGAGCTTGCCCCTGATATATTCCAATTTGTTTCGGCTGTGGCCTCGAAAGATGCTAAGTTGGCTTTAAAAATTTGGTTCGAATTTTTACAAAACGGTGAGAGTGAGCATAGAATTCTGGCTATGATAGTGTATCAATTTAGGACAATGATTATGATTAAAGAGGCTCAGCAGGACGGAATTGCTGTTAATGAAATGCCTAAACTATTAGGACTGCACCCTTATGTAATTCAAAAAACTTCTTCGATTGTTAAAAAAAGTAATATTAAAAAATTGGTGATGATGTTCGATCAATTGCGGAGGACTGAATCGGCGATTAAAAACGGGTCGGTTCCCTCTGAATTAGCAACCGATATTTTGATTACCTCTTTGTGCAGTTAAATGCTGTGCAGGTTTAAATATCGGTTTGATCTTTTCGGTTCAAAAAATATATAATATATCTTAGGACTATCGGCTGGTTTTTTTGATATAATTATTATATGGAGGGTAGTGAAGAGAAAACACTATAAAAGATCATCTTTAATCGGCATATACCCGCGTAAATTGATATTTTTTACGACAATTTTTGCTTTGGCGGTTGTCGGATATTACTATTATAAAAGCAACAATATTTTTGCCGATAGTCAATCTGCTGTAGAGAATTTTAGATACCAGGATTCAGTTACTTATGTGGAGATTGCCAGCAATGGCAATGTGCTTGTGGATGGGAAGATAGTAGGCGACAAGATCAATTACCTAGAAAACAGCGATGAATTAAGATTAAAAATATTAGATAATCCAGCGAACTACCTAAACAACTTGACTATAGAGTTAAAATTGCCAAAAGCGATTGCCCACAAAACAGACCATAAAATACTTGCTATACACGGGGTAGATCAGTCTTATTCAGAGATTGGTGATGCCTCAACAATAATCTACTCGGCTCGTGGAATATCAAAAACAGCTACTATCTCTATAGTCGCGACTATGCCCAAGGGGACAATCAACAAAAATATATTTGATTCGGCAATAAGCTGGGCTGGGGGACTGGATTTTAATTCATGGGTTTATCTTATTTTGATATTACCAGCTATAGCATTTATCGGCATGTTGGTGTTTATTCGTTTCACTTATAGAATCAACAGAGTTGATCATCCCGATAAAGCGATCTCTTCTCCACCAATGGCGATCCCTCCGGCGCTTGTTGGGGTGCTTTACCACCAGCGAGTGACATCGCGAGAAGTAGCCGCAACGTTAGTTGATCTAGCCTTAAGAAAGGATATATATATTTTAGATAAAGAGCGTGGCTTTGCTTTTGGCAAGGGTCGTTTTGATCAGCGTCTGCTCGGCTACGAGAAGATGTTGTTATCAAAGATATTTAAAAATTCATTGACATCAACGCAGGAGGCTATTCAACAAAAAGTGCAGAATCAGATTTACAGTAAAAAAGTCTCTTTGGTTTCAGCTGGCATTTATGCAATCGCTACTCGGCTTGGATATTTTAGACACAACCCAAGAAGAATTCATGCGAAATATTGGCTATTTGGTTCTTTCGCCATGATTATTGGTTTAGCAGGTTTTACGGCTAGTTTTTTGATCAAAATATTGCCCTCTTTTACCGCTTTTTTTTGGGTCGGTATGATGTTTTCGGCTTTAATAATTATAATAATGTCAACTTACATTCCGATGCGAACAGAGCTGGGGAATGAGGCTTTATCGAATTGGTTGGCTTTTCGGAAGTTTTTATCCGATCCAACGCCTATTGATTATTCGCCAACGGTATTTCAACTTTTTGAGTTATACCTTCCATATGCAATAGTTTTGGATTGTGAAGCGGCTTGGGCTAGGCGTTTTAGTGAGCATCCCTTTATAATACCCGACTGGTTTGTAACCGATAAAAATGGTTTAGGGATAAATGATTTTTGTTTAGCGCTATTTCCCATTGTTACATATGTCGGCAGGTCATTAGCCGCTATGAGGGAACCAGGTTTCGAATGATAAATCTTGTGTGGGAAAGGATAATTAAGTAGTTATTTTGAACCAACTATTCAATAAAATTATCTATGGGGGAGGGCTGGTTTTTAATTTATCAAAATGGCTTATTTTATTGATAATTATTTTTGTGATCGTTAATAGTTTTTGGTTCACAATATTTATTGTAGATGGCCAATCTATGGAACCTAGTTTGCACGATGGAGAGGTAGTGCTACTTAATAAATCTTTTATCAGAAGAAATAAAATTCCCCAGAGAGGTGATGCGGTAGTTGTTAAGTATCCCGGCGATCCAGAGAACAAAAGATATGTAAAAAGAGTAATTGCCTTACCCAATGAGTTTATTTCTATTAAAAATAGCCGAATTTATATCAATAATGAATTATTGCGCGAAAGCTATATCTCTATTAATATCTCAACTTATCCGGAGGGAGTTTGGCAGTTAAAGGAGGGTGAATATTTTTTGATGGGAGACAACAGAGAAAACTCAAATGACTCTAGATATTTTGGACCGGTGGAAGAGAGATTTTTTATTGGTAAAGCTGAGCAAGTAATTTTACCAAGCCTTAGAACCATTTCGTTGCCAAATTACCAGCTTGCTTTTAAATCAGACTAAAAATGAGCCTATTAGGCTCATTTTAGAATATTGTTAGTTCTATTTTTTCTTATCTTGAGACAATTTAGCGGTTGCGTTTGCCTTTTTGGTAAGTCTGGATTTTATTCTAGCCGCTTTATTTTTATGTATCACATGTTTTTTGGCGGCCTTATCAATCTCGGAATATGCTTTGGTAATGAGTTCGCTTGTCTCTTTCGGTTGTTTTCCTTCTCTTATGGCGATTTTTGCGCCTTTTAATGCACTTTTAAGCTTGGCGCGTGTAGCGTCGTTTTCTATCTTTCTTCTTTTTTCAACTTTTAAAGCTTTTTTGGCGGATGAAGTTAGAGGCATAATTCCTTTAAGAAATATAAAATTTAAAAAATCTAAATATTGATAAAATTCAATAACAGACATAAGATAGCATAAACATTGACAGGCGTCAACAAAGTAGCTATATTGAAAGGCCTTGATAATAGGCTTGAGACATTAAAAATAAATCTTTCAGGATCATTTTAATAATTATGATTCGGCCTAAAAAGCTAATAAGCTAGTGCCTAAAAAAGCTGACATATATGGAGCTTTCACCAAAACAACAAGTTGTGGAGAGGATAAAAGAAGCGGAAAAGATTTTAATCACTACTCACAAAAATCCTGATGGTGATGCAATCGGATCAGTTTTAGCTCTTTTTGATTTCATCAGTAAAATGGGCAAAACCGTTGCGGCGGTAACAGAGGATCCAGCTCCCGAAATTTTTAGTTATCTACCCAAATTTGCCGAAGTGGGACATACTTTTGTCGGTAATCGCGATTTTATTATCTCTGTTGATATTAATAAAGTCAAAGCGGACAAAATTATGTATAAGGTTCAGGATAATAAACTTAATATTATTATTACTCCTAAAAATGGCCAGTTCGAAGAGAAGATGGTTAATTTTCCTAAGGGTAGTTTTAATTACGATTTAATAATTGTTCTTGACTCTCCGGATTTAGAAAGAACCGGCGAAATTTACGATAAAAATTCAGATATTTTTTATGAAACACCGATAATAAATATTGATCATCACGCTGGCAATGATCATTTTGGCCAAGTTAATTTGGTAGATATCACCGCTACCTCTACATCAGAAATTTTAGTTTCTATTTTGGAGGCTTTATCACCGGATAAATCACCTTTTGATGAGAATATCGCAACCTGTTTGTTGACCGGAATAATTACCGATACCGGCTCTTTCCAAAATGCAAATACTACACCAAAATCGCTGACAATCTCTGCGCAGATGGTGGCGGCTGGGGCAAGAAGAGAGGAGATTATTAAGCGGGTTTATAAAACCAGATCTCTTTCGACTTTGCGTCTTTGGGGCAGGGCGCTTGTCAACATTCATGACGAAAAAGCCGATGCTTTTGTCTGGAGCTCTCTATCAAAGAATGATTTTTTGCAGGTTGGGGCTAGTGAAAATGAATCTGGCGGGGTAATTGATGAACTTTTAAAAACCGTTTCCGGTGTGCAGTTCGTGCTATTGTTATCAGAGAAATCTGGAGGTGTTTCGGGGTCTCTAAGAGCGGTCGAGAAGGGGGTAGATGTTTCCAAAATCGCTCAGATATTTGGTGGCGGGGGTCATGCTATGGCGGCTGGTTTTGAAATATCCAATACTACACTAGAGGAATCGAGTCCGATGATAATTCAGCGTATTAAAGAGAATCGCCAATTACCCAGCGGTCAATTTATAGTAGAGGAGGGAGAATAAGCGCAGTAAATATCACTGGCCGATAACACGGGTTACCACCGGTTTTTCTGCTCAAGTTCAACTTTTTTACTTCCGTG
>CAZLCL010000003.1:22011-25004 GCA_964558315.1 uncultured Candidatus Saccharibacteria bacterium | reverse complement strand
TCCGTGTTAACTCCTATGCAAATATCTCTTGTTTCGTGGGCTGTAAAAATACAAACCAGGAAGGCAGGAGGTAGGAGGTCAGATCGTGGAAGTGGCGCGGAGTCTCCAATCGGAAGGAGGTGAAAGAGAGTGGGGCAACAAAGTGACCGTAGCTGGTCGTTCTTCTCCCTAACCGACAGTGTCTATGTGGCGCTGGAAGGTGAATCAGAGGAAAACTCTGTGCCACCAAACGGGGGGAGAATCATAGTCCCGAAGCGCTTCGAGTATCTGTTCGGATATGTGGGGGGAAAGAGCGCGTATCGGGACTGGACTCGAGAATGCGGTTGTGACATATTCGAGAGTGTCCTTAAGAAGATAAGGGCACTGGGAGGGCAGGCAATGGTCTGGGGTGATGGTAATGCCCTCCTTTATGTCAAGATGATCCCCCGCCGCCGCATTACAGTCTGGGTCGAGAACTGTATTCGCTTCAGTTCAAAAGACTATGACTCCGAGGCGTTCTTTACCAACCTGCGGCGTGCGCAGGAAGCAATCTGGAGTCGGGGGAAGTTGGCCAAAGTCGGCCTCCTGCTGTAGCGAGCCGGGTCCGCCCTCCTTGGGCGGGCCTTGCCGTTTGATGATAAAACCATAATAAGCACGGCCGTGATGCGCCGTATGCAGGTTCGTAAAATTAATCAGATCAATTATTTAATTACGACATCTCTTGCTTCGTGGGTTTTGGCGAACAGAACCTAAGAATGCAAGGAGGGAGTCACGGTGGGATCGCTGGCAGACGGAGATAGCGGGACGCTCTGGAGGGTGGAATATCGCTCCGGAGTAGCACATGTTACTCGTGAAGAGAAGTATGGAAGGTGCGGGAAGTACTTCTCTCTGACGGAGGGTGCGAGCATTGCAGAAGCCCTCCGCAAGGATGGCTTCGGCGGCAAGATCGTGTTCGACTGAACAAACCACCGTAGTCTGTGCTACGGGAACGGAGGAGTCCTAGGCATGTCGAAAAGGGCACGAAAGAAGCAGATCCCGTTGAGGTATCACTTTGATGGCCAGGATGGCAACTGCCGTCCCAGGCTGATTTCCTTAACCTGGGCCTTCAAGATGGCGCAGGAGCGGAAGACTGCGATCACACTGCGGCATGGCAACAGTGTGGTCGTTCGCGTTGAGTTCATCTACTCCAGTGCCAGGGTCCTGGTTCCTGGCAAGGACGTCATGAACATGTCCCCCGATGAGGCCAAGGCATTTGTTATGAACTTGGCTAGGGAGTTGGTGTTCGGGGGCAATTGATCAACCCACAAGGAGCCGTGGAGCCCCGCCCCTGCCTCAGGGCGGGGCTCTTGCCGTTTTAGTAAAAATCTGCTAATATAAGGTAGTGTTCGGCCACAAATATCTACCGCTAATAGCGAATATTATATTTGTGAAAATCTGTGATAGAAATCTGTGGTTGTGCACTTTATTATTATTTTAATTAGGGAGAGACTGGTGTGGGCTAGCGCCTAGTTGAAAGTTGGAAAGTCGATAGTTTGTAAAGTGTTGGATTTTTACTTTATGGACTTGATAAACTTTATGAACTTTTGACTGGATGGCTCATGCCAGCCGAATTATTATGACTGCAGAAGAAAAAAAAGCCAAAAAACAGGCTAAAACCGATCTTATCGAGAAGTATAAATCTCACAAAGATGACACCGGTTCAACCGAAGTTCAGGTTGCTGTGTTAACTAAGAAAATTTCTGATCTTACCAAGCATCTTAAAGAGCATAAAAAAGATTTTGATTCCAGGAGAGGGCTTTTAACAATGGTCGGTAAACGTAGAAGACTACTTAATTACCTTAAAAAAACCGATGAAGCTAAATACGTTCAGTTGATTGCTGATCTTGGTTTAAGAAAATAAATAGATAGAAACCACACGGCCAGGCACGGGGAGAAAACACGGTTCAAATTGCCGTGAAATTGATGCCGTATTCAGCCGTGTTGTTGCTACATTTTAATTAACAATTATTGGCGTTTTGTAGATGAGGCCAGGCAAGAGTCGGAAAACAATTTCAAATTACTGATTACAAATGTCAAATGAAATGTCAGAACATGAATCTTGAAAATTTGACATTGGAAATTTCATTTGCAATTAGAAATTAAGATTTTATCATTTTTCGTCTGTTGTTTTGCCTTAGAGCTCTACACACAAAACCGCCAGAAAGGAAATTTATGGCTGTGCTTTCAGAGTATAAAAAAACCACTTACGAAGTGGATTATTGTGGTAAAAAATTAATCTTGGAAACGGGCAGATTTGCTGGACAGGCTCAAGGCTCGATTACTGCTAGGCTTGGCGATACAGTAGTTTTGGCAACCGCGGTTGTCTCGGACGAACCTCGCGAAGGTATGGATTATTTTCCATTGCTGGTTGATTTCGAAGAGAGATTTTATGCCGCTGGCAAGATTTCGGGTAGCCGTTTTATTAAGCGAGAGGGTCGTCCTAGCGACGAAGCAGTTTTGGCGGCACGTAAAATTGACCGCCCTATCCGTCCCTTATTTCCCAAAAGTTTTCGCAACGATGTTCAGATTGTGGTAACAGTTTTATCTTACGATGGCGAAAACGACCCCGATCCTATCGCCATTATTGCCGCTTCTAGCGCCTTAATGCAAACTCATGCACCTTACAAAGGCCCAATCTCTGCAGTCAATATTTCACTAGTGGATGGAGCGATTAAACTAAACCCAAATATGGATGAGCTCGAAGCGAGCGATCTACATATCTGTTTGGCGGCTACCGATAATCGAGTCATGATGTTGGAGGTAGAGGCTAACGAAATTAAGGAAGAAATAGTAATCGAAGGCATAGAAAAAGCTATTACCGAGCTTAAGCCGATTATTGAAATTCAAAAAAAGATTGCCGAAGATCATCGTAAAGAAGAAGTTGCTTCGGGAGATGAGTTAATTGATCCGAATATTGCGGTTAAAGCAGAGGTTCATAACTATGTAGCCGATAAATTAAAGTCGGCTTTAAGAGA
>CAZLCL010000003.1:7824-21911 GCA_964558315.1 uncultured Candidatus Saccharibacteria bacterium | reverse complement strand
TTAAAGCAGAGGTTCATAACTATGTAGCCGATAAATTAAAGTCGGCTTTAAGAGAGCTCAACAAAGAGGAGCGGGAAAAACAGATAAAAATTTTTGAAAAAGATATTTTAGAACGCTTTGAAGGCACTTACAAACAGGTAGATTTAAAGTCTGCTTTAGCAAAATTAGTCTATGAAGAGGTAAGAGATCAGATTCTTTCTCACGGCATACGCCCCGATGGGCGAGGTGTAGAGGAAATTAGACCCCTGCATGTAGAGGTGGGTGTGCTTCCGCGGACTCATGGTAGTGCTCTTTTTGCTAGGGGTGAATCACAATCGTTAAGCGTAGTGACTCTTGCTTCACCGGGTATGGAACAGCTTATAGATACTATGGGCGAAGAGACTACCAAGCGTTTTATGCATCATTATAATTTTCCACCTTTTTCAACCGGCGAGGTCTCGCCAATGCGTGGCACATCTCGTCGTGAAATCGGTCATGGATATCTGGCAGAAAAAGCTATTAAACCGATGATTCCGGAAAATGGTGGCTTCCCTTATACTATAAGAGTGGTATCGGAGATACTTTCTTCTAACGGTTCAACCTCTATGGCCGCGACATGCGGTTCTACTTTGGCTCTCATGGATGCAGGCGTGCCAATCAAAAAGCCGATTTCTGGTGTGGCTATGGGTTTGGTCGCTAACAAAGATGCTAGTGAATATAAAATTTTAACTGATCTTCAAGGTTTAGAAGATTTTGCCGGTGATATGGATTTTAAAGTGGCCGGCACTAAAGATGGCATTACCGCAGTGCAGATGGATACCAAAATTGAGGGATTAACCATGCAGATTGTTAAAGAGACATTTGAGCGAGCGCTAAAAGGACGATTGGAAATTTTAGAGGTTATGTTATCGGTTATTCCCACACCTCGTAGTGAGCTATCAAAATATGCTCCGCGTATCGAAGCGGTTCAAATTAATCCAGAAAAAATCGGTGATATTATCGGGCCTGGCGGTAAAACTATTCGAAAAATTATTGAGGATTGCGGAGGTAAAGAGATTACAGCGATTGATATTGAAGAAGATGGCACAGTCATGGTCTCTTCAACTGATTCAGAGATGGGAGATAAGGCTGTTTCGATAATAAAATCTATGACTAGGGAGATAAAACCGGGCGAGGTTATTACCGGTGAAATTATTGAGATTAAACGTGATCGCATGAGTGGCAAAGAGATCGGCGCTATTGTAGCTATTACTCCAAAGGTTGATGGTATGATCCACGTTTCACAAATTGCCAATCGCCGTATCGAAAAAGTCTCCGATGTGCTAAAAGTCGGTCAGGTGGTAACAGCTAAAGTTATCGAAGTTGACCCAGAAAAGGGCCGAATTAGCTTATCTATGAAGATGATCGAAAACAAAAGTGATGATTTGACTGCAAATAACTAATAATAGAATAAGCAATAACTTAAATTTGAAAACCTTCAGAGAAAAAGCTTTTAAGTGCGTTAAATTTCCCTTTAAAGTCGGTCAGGAAGTTTGCGTCCCGATATTTTGAGCTCACGATTTATCGTGTATCTAAAACAGTATGAATTTTGTGCTTTATTTCTTTTGAGCCCACGATTTATCGCGCCTGATTAAACTTAAGTTTGTGCTTTAAAATTAGCCTTTCAGATTTGGGTAGTAAAAAATCGCTAGTAAAAATCTTGTTGACAAATATCCAGACATCTGCTAAGATATAAATAATCAAATAATAAATTGATCTATTTAAATGTTTATATTGTTCTGGAAGCAGTGGGGAAAATCTTTTCTTTTTTGTGCTGGAGCAAGATAGGCGAGCTAAATTATTATTTTTCTGCGGATAAATTTCATGGAGAAAAAAGCGGAAGAACTAGCAAAAGTTGCGGAGGAAATTGCAAAGTGTGCTAAGTGTCCTTTACAAAAAACCCGTCACAATGTTGTGCCGGGTTACGGTAGTTCGCATGCGGAAATATTGTTCGTAGGTGAAGCGCCTGGCGCAAATGAAGACGAACAGGGTGTGCCATTTTGTGGCGCCGCAGGAAAATTTTTAGATGAAATGTTGGCTAGCATAGGCATGGATCGCAATCAAGTTTTTATTGCTAATACGCTCAAATGCCGTCCTCCGCAAAACAGAGATCCCGAGGAGAGTGAAAAACAGGCATGCCGCCCTTATCTTGACCGTCAAATAGATATTATAAAACCAAAATTAATAGTATGTTTGGGGCGTCATTCGGTAGCGACCTTGATGCCCGGTGCGGGCGGGATTTCTAAGCTTCATGGCAGGGTTATAAAACGTCCAAATGGACAGGTGTATTTAGCCCTCTATCATCCAGCGGCGGCTCTCCACAACGGTGGGCTAAGAGCGGTTTTGCTTAAGGATTTTGGAAAAATCCCAGCAATTATTGAAAAGATAAAATCAGCCACTAATGATAAGGTAAAAAAAGATAAATCAGATACCGGCGATGCCGAAAAAAACATTAAACAAATAAAATTATTATAAACATTTATATCAAAAATATATTTGATACTCATTTAAAAGGAAAATATGGAGAAAATTGTTAGAATTAATTCAAATCAAAACAAAAAAACGACTACAAATAGGAGGGAAAACAAAATGAACAGTATTAACAGCACGCAAGTTAAAACAGTGTCAGGCAAAGATGCTTTTATGAAGCAGGGGTCTCAAGGTAACAACAGAAACAGGGCAGTATCAAGAGTAAATTCTCGATCCACCCGGCCAATAGCCTCAGCGACTACCGGTTCTAGCAGGAATCAAAATCTAAAAAGTGAAGAGGCTCTAGTTCAGGAACCTCGTTTTACGGCTCAAGCTACTGGTGGATTAAAAACCAGCGTGACTAGCAACAAAACATTACGAGTTTTAGCGCTTGGCGGATTGGAGGAAACCGGTGGTAAAAATGTTACAGTTTTAGAATACGGTGATGACATTATCGTTATTGACATGGGATTAATGTTCCCCGATCAAGACATGCCAGGAGTTGATTATGTAATTCCAGATGTTTCTTATTTGGAAAAAAATAAGCACAAAATCAGAGCTCTATTAGTTACGCATGGCCACTTGGATCATATTGGCGCTATACCTTATGTGTATGAGAAGTTGGGCAATCCTCATATCTATTCTGCGCCTTTATCCATCGGTTTAATTAAAGCAAGACTTGAAGAATTCGGTTTAGCTAAAGCCGATCGTTTGCACTCTATCGAAATTGCTAAAGATGAATTGGTTTTGGGTGTATTTAGAATCAAAACATTTCGTTTAACCCATAGCATTCCCCAAAGCATGGGCATGGCGATTTATACTCCGGAGGGGTTGTTAGTATATGCCACAGATTGGAAGTTTGATCATACGCCAGCAGATGGCAAGCCTGCAGATTTTTCGGCACTTGCCATGCTCGGCGGTGAAAAACCTTTGGCATTATTTTCGGAATCTACTAATGTCGAAAAACCTGGAATTTCTGTATCAGAAAAGGAGATTGAAGACTCTTTATTTAAGATTATGGATAATGCCAGAGGCAGATTGATTATTGCAACTTTTTCTACTTTAATTTCTAGAATTCAACAGATCATTAATATCTCGAAGAGATTAAATCGAAAAGTTACTTTTATCGGTAGAAGTATGCAACAGACCGTAGAGGTGGCTTTGTCGCTAGAAGCCTTAAGTGTTCCGGCCGATATGATTGTTGATAGTCGAAGTATCGCTTCGATCTCGGACAATAAATTGACTATAGTTTGCACCGGTTCTCAGGGCGAAGATAAAGCCGCATTATCTCGAATCGCCACAGGAGATCACAAACAGGTAAAGATAAAAAGAGGAGATACGGTAATATTATCATCTTCACCGATTCCGGGTAACGAACGCAGTGTTTCCGATCTTATGGATAATTTGTATCGGGCTGGTGCTAAGGTAATTTATCAAAAAATTATGGATGTGCACACCTCTGGTCACGCAAATCAAGAAGATTTAAAACTAATGCTGGCGTTAATCAGGCCTAAATATTTAATTCCTATTCATGGTGAAAGACACCGGTTAATGTTACATTCTCAAATTGCTCAAGATATGGGAGTGGTGACGGAGGAAAATTGTTTGGTGGCTGACGACGGTCAAATTATTGAATTTTCAGATGGCACAGCTAGAGTTACTAATAAAAGAGTACCCGCGTCTTATGTTATGGTTGATGGCTTGGGAGTAGGCGATGTGGGCAATATCGTTTTAAGAGACCGAAAAGCTATGGCGCAAGATGGCATATTTGTTATTATTGTTACTGTTGATCATAAAACCGGTGAAATTGCCACTAGTCCCGATATAATTTCACGAGGCTTTATCTATATGAGGGAGAACGAAGCGCTGGTACATAAAGCTAGAGCAGAGATTAAAAGATTATTCGCCAAACATGTCAACGGCAATGGTCCCCATGCTGACTGGAATGTTATTAAACAAAGATTGCGTGACGATATAGGAGAGTTTCTTTTTGCTGAAACTGAACGTCGTCCGATGGTAATTCCAGTAGTTATCGAAGTATAAGTAAGAGTATAGTGGTAGCACTAACTTACTAATAGGTCTTCTCTATGAAATGAAGATTTGTTTGCGAGACTACAGAACTCGAAACAAACCTAAATGTGGGGGATGGTTATCTCGGTGGTTGTTGAAAGCTACAAGCAAATTAGCTTTTACAACTTATAATATTATCATTGCTACCACCCGACTATTGTATTGAATGCAACTTGCTTGCTATAATAGTAGTGTTCTTTTAGAGCAGGTTTGTGCTCAATGTTTTGTGTATAAAAAGAGAGGGAAATTTGGGACGCAAAAGAAAATACCCTAAACATAAACAAAAAAAACCCATGTGGTATCAAAAAGAAAATGATTGGGGTGATTTTGTTTTTGATTGGGGATTGGGTCTAGAAAAAGACACATGGCGAGAGATATTCGGCATTATTATTTTTCTATTCTCATTAATAGTAATTTTGGGATTCTTCGGTTTGGCTGGGATTTTAGGCAACGAACTATCAAAATTAATGAGGTTTTCTTTCGGTTTAATCGCCTCATATTTTTTTGCCGCTGGCTTAATGATGTTAGGCATTTCCCTATTAGTCCCCAAGTGGTCTAAAATTAAATTATCTAATATCGTTGGATTTATTATTCTAATATCGGCGCTATCTGGATTTTTCCATTTATTTATTCCGGCGGCTGATTCTTACGGAGCCGCTTTGCAAAGGCATGGCGGAGGATTGCTAGGGCACATTGTTTCTTCTCCACTTAGAAATAATTTAGGCTTGTTTGTAGCATTTATACTAATAATTGGATTAATCGTGATCTCTACTATGATGATCGCTAATATTTCTTTTAGGTCTTACTTCGGTTTAGATCAAAATAAAGAAGTGGAAACCCAGAATGGCCGAGTTAGAGTCAACAAACCGGAATCTGCCACTCCTAAAGCTGGCATGATGAGAATTCTTCGCAGTAAACTTTCGGCTATGAAAAAGCGTTCGAAAGGTGATGACGAAAGTGCGACAAGGGCACCGGTTGTGGAAGTTGATTCTAAAATGCTGGCTAAAGATAAGGATTGGCATTATCCTCCGCTAGAGATACTGGAAGATGTGGATGATGCGCCTAACCCGGGAAATATTGAGAAAAATGTTGAAATTATTCAAAAAACTCTAAATACTTTTGGAGTTGAGGTGACGCCTGGTGAAGTCAATATCGGCCCAACTGTAACACAATATACATTTAAACCGAAAGAGGGCATAAAGTTAGCCCAAATTACAGCAAGGGCTCAAGATTTAGCTCTGGCTTTAGCTTCAAAGTCACTGCGTATCGAAGCACCTATCCCCGGTAAAAGTTCGGTTGGCATAGAAAATCCTAATATTATTCCTGCTAAAGTTACATTGAGGGAGGTAATTAAATCTAAAGACTTTAAAGCCATCAAGAGCAAGTTGACAATTGCTTTAGGGAGAGGTGTTTCGGGAGGATCAGAGGTTGTGGACTTAGAAAAAATGCCTCATCTCTTAATCGCAGGAGCTACCGGTAGCGGAAAGTCGGTTTGTATCAACTCAGTAATCGCCTCATTATTATTTAATAACTCTCCGCGCGATTTGCGTTTAATAATGGTTGACCCTAAAAGAGTGGAACTAACAAATTACAACAACATACCGCATCTTTTAACTCCGGTTATTACCGAGGTTGATCAAACCGTTTCTGCTTTAAAATGGGCAATTTGGGAGATGGAACGGAGATATAAAGTTTTTGCGGCTGAAGGTAAAAGGAATATTATTGCCTATAATCAAAGTCCCGGCGAAGAGGGCAAAATGCCATATATCGTGATTGTTGTAGATGAATTGGCAGATTTAATGGCACAGGCCGCTAACGAGGTAGAAGGCTCTATTGTTAGATTGGCGCAAATGGCCAGAGCTACCGGTATGCATCTAATCGTGGCAACTCAGCGTCCTAGTGTGGATGTGATTACAGGCTTGATTAAAGCTAATATTCCGGCTCGAATTGCCTTTGCAACCGCTTCGCAAGCCGATTCTCGAACTATACTCGATATGTCCGGATCAGAAAAGTTGCTCGGCAACGGAGACATGTTGTTCTTGGGTAACGGTTTAAATAAGCCAAGACGTATTCAAGGCTGTTTTGTTTCAGACAAAGAGCTTGAAGATCTTGTTAAATATCTTAAAGAGGAGCAGGAGCCTCAATACGATGAAAGCGTATTACAATTTAAATCATCAAAAGCTAGTGGCGCTATTGGTGATGGCGGAGGAGAAGATGATTTGTATGAAGAGGCGGTAAGGGTAGTCACAGAAGCCGGTAAAGCCTCTGCTTCACTTTTACAGAGAAGACTTCGCGTCGGATACTCACGCGCCGCTAGATTACTAGACATTTTAGAAAGTAATGGAGCGATTGGTCCTGCTGATGGCGCTAAGCCTAGAGATGTGTTAATATTTCCGGGTGAGGAGGAGAATTTTTTGGGTGGAAATAATCAACATAATGTGAATGAATCAGGCCGACGCATGGTAACACATGATCATACAAATGCATACGGCAATACTTCAAACGGTTATATTGAGTCAGATTATGAAGATGTCGAAAAGGATTATAAATAGCAATTTTGTTAAGTCAGCTAAGACAAATTGGAGATTATGACAGCGGGATTTTCTTTAAGAAAAATAAAAAAAACAGTAACTTTAGGCAGTCGTCTAAAAAGAGCCAGGAAGCGTCTTAAGTTGGAGATAGTTGAAGCCGAAATTCAGACAAAAATTAGATCAAAATATTTAAATGCTCTTGAAAATGATGACTATATAAATTTACCAGCCGATGCATATACAAAGGGATTTGTGGTTAGATACGCAAAATTTTTAGGTTTAAACGAAAAGAAATCTCTTGATGATTTTTTAAGACAAAAATCACATTATCATCTAGAGGCAGAAAATATCATTTCTCCTAATAAATCTTTTAGGGAAGTAAAATATATTATCACGCCCAAAATATTTGCTCCGATTTTTATATCTTTGACTGTAATAGGCATGTTTTGTTACCTTTTTATGCAAATTTACGGATTTGCCGCTACACCTGATCTTATAATCTCTGAACCTACCAATAACTCAATTATTGAGAGTGAAAGCATCGAAATCGCCGGCAACACTAGTCAGCAAGCCGATGTCTATGTTAATGAGCAGAAAATTCAAGTCGCTGGTGATGGATCTTTCTCGGTTGATTACAGAATGTTACCGGGTATCAATATTATTTCAATTAAATCAATTAACAAAGCGGAAAAACAAAAAACCATAACTTATACTCTGGAATATAAACCACAGTCCGCCAAAGCACGGACTGAAATCCCAAATAACGGCATGTAAAGCGTGTTTATAAAAAAGAATAGTTTATTATATCAAAACAAGGAGAGCAAGATGACGAAGAAGGCTGAAAAACAGGAAAATAAAAATCTGCAAAATCAAAATGAAGGTAGAACTGAAGCGTTAAAATCAGCCTTGTTAACTATTGAAAAACAGTTTGGCAAGGGTGCCATTATGAGCATGGATCAAAGTTTAAGACTGAATGTAGAAACAATTCCTACCGGCTCTCTTGCGCTTGATATTGCTTTAGGTGTTAGGGGCGTTCCTCGCGGTAGGGTAATCGAAATATATGGGCCGGAATCAAGTGGTAAGACTACATTGGCAATGCATATTGTAGCTGAATCACAAAAAAACGGAGGGAATGCCGCTTTTATTGATGCTGAACACGCTTTTGACCCAGAATACGCGAAAAAGATAGGTGTTGATATGAGCTCGTTATTAATATCACAGCCGGATACAGGTGAGCAGGCTTTGGAAATCACCGAAACATTGGTTCGATCGAATGCTTTAGATGTGATTGTAATAGATTCTGTAGCGGCTTTAGTGCCGAGAGCGGAGATCGAAGGCGAAATGGGCGATTCTATGATGGGTGTGCAAGCAAGGCTTATGAGCCAAGCTTTACGAAAATTAACTGGAGCGGTTTCAAAATCTAAAACGGTTTTAATCTTTATCAATCAAATCCGAATGAAGATAGGAGTGATGTTTGGCAATCCTGAGACAACAACAGGGGGTAATGCCTTAAAATTTTACTCTTCTGTTCGTTTGGAGATAAGGCGTAAGGCTGTGTTGAAGAAGGGAGATGATCAGGTAGGCAATCATGTTGTGGTAAAAGTAGTTAAAAATAAAGTTGCTCCTCCATTCAAAACGGCAGAGTTTGATATTATGTTTGCGCAAGGAATAGATGAGTATGGAGAGATAATCGATCTTGGTGTTGAATACGGTATCATAGAAAAAGCTGGTTCATGGATATCATATGGAGAGGAAAAGCTAGGTCAAGGTAAAGAGGGGGCGAGAGAGTTTTTAAAACAAAATCCCAAGATTTCTGCTGAAATTAAAAAAAAGATTCTCGAAGCCGTCAAAACCAAAGCAGATAATACCGATTAATAATTCTTTTAACAATTATTATTAGCTCTAAAAAAGATTAATTAAGAAGTTATTGCACTTTTTTAATTATTTTTTCTTTGTTAGGAGAAAAAATTACTAACAAAATATCTTTTTCATTAAAATATTGTTTGAAACTGTTATCAAAAAAAGATTATTCTGAGGCTGAACTAATTAAAAAATTGCTTCTGCGTGGAACTCAAAATCAAGAAGCTATTGAGACAATTAGCTATCTCAAACAAAAAAATCTAATAAATGACAAGAGATATGCCGAAAACTACTGTAAAAACAATTATTCTAGGGGTGAAATTAGGCTAAATTTTGAGTTAAGAAGGCGAGGAATAAAAGAAGAAATTATAAAATCTGTCTTAAGCGGAATTTCTTTCGATCAATTTTTTCTAAGAGCCGAGGAGTTAGCTCAAAAATGGCTTGATAAGAATCGCTCAAGATTCCAGAGTAAATTTGATTTAAAAAATAAACTTATGTCTAAACTTGCCCGTCAGGGTTTTAGTTACGAAATTATCTCTGCCGTATCAATTAAGTTGCTAAAGTAGCTTAAAAATGATACTATTGTTTTTTATATTTAGCAATTTGGATTTAATATGACAAGAAAAACTCAGATAGTCGTGACTGTCGGACCCAAAACAGAAAGCCCCGAGATGATTAAAAAGTTAATCAAAGGCGGTATGGATGTAGCCCGTTTTAATTGTTCTCACGATGTTCACGAAACTTTTGAAAAACGTTTCAATTTGATTAAAAAATATTCTACTTTTGGTAAAAAAATAAAAATTTTAGCCGATTTGCAAGGTCCACGTATTCGGGTTGGCCATCTACCGACAGATGGCCGAGTTTTGCAAGATGGCGAAAAGGTAAAATTTACAACTCACGTGTGTAAAGATATCAAAAAAGATGAAATCGTCATAAAAGACCCCTATCTTCACCAAGATGTGAAACCTAAAGATATAATTTTGCTCGACAACGGTAATATGGAAGCCTATGTCATAAAAGTTTGCCAGCATAAAATCGAAGCAAAAATTATTCGAGGAGGAGTGCTTTATTCTAATAAAGGCGTAAATTTACCTTTAACAAAAACAACTACTAGCGCTATTACAGATAAAGATAAAGAAGACATAGAATTTGCCAAAAAGATGAAGTTTGATTATGTGGCTCTCTCCTTTGTATCTGGAAGGGAAGACTTAGAGCTGTTAAGACATTTGCTCGGAGAGAAAGGCCCCAAGATTATTTCGAAAATTGAGACGGGTCAGGCCATAAAAAATTTAAATGAAATTATTGAACTGTCTGACGCAATAATGGTGGCAAGGGGGGATTTAGGTATAGAAACTCCGATCGAGAGACTACCCCTATTGCAAAAAGAGATTATTAATAAAACTAGATATGCTGGTAAGCCGGTTATCACTGCTACACAGATGTTAGATTCTATGGTCAAATTCCCTTATCCTACCAGGGCCGAAGTTTCGGATATCGCAAACGCCATCATGGATGGCACAAGTGCAGTTATGCTTTCTAACGAAACAGCAGTTGGCAGTTATCCTTTGAAAGCCCTTAGCATTATGTCTAAAATCGCCGAAGAAACTGAAGATTATATTAACAATAGAAAAATTTTATTGTAAAATTAAAATATGATATAATAATCAAAAGGTCAAGGAATTTCTTGGCAGGTTTGAGTTAGTGGTCATTATTAGTTATAATTCTAATAACGTATTTTAAATGAAAATTGAGGAGGGGCAGTGATGACAAAAGCAAAACAAAGCGGTAGCGATTTTGTTAAGTGGTTTGCTGATTTAAGAAAAACGGATATTCCTATTGCAGGCGGTAAAGGGGCTAATCTGGGTGAACTAAAAAACGCTGGGATACCGATTCCCAACGGTTTTGTGGTTACTGCCGATGCTTATTATTACTTTGTGGAAAAAACCGGCATAAGGAATTTTATCGAGAAAGAGCTAAAGGGGCTCGATCCGGAAGATAGCAAAAAATTAAATGCCATCTCGAGGGAGATAAAGAAAAAGATCATGTCTTCGGATATGCCTCAAGAGATCGCCAAAGATGTTAAAGAATTTTATGCAAAATTGGGCGGGTTCCCTGTTGCTGTTCGTTCTAGCGCTACGGCAGAGGACTTGCCAGATGCTTCATTCGCCGGCCAACAGGCGACATATCTAAATATTCAAGGCCAAGCAGAGGTAGTAGATGCAGTTCAAAAGTGTTATGCATCATTATTCGAAGCTAGGGCTATCTATTATCGAACGATTAATAAATTTGAACACATGAAGGTTGGTATCGCTGTGCCGGTTCAGCTTATGGTGCAGTCCGATGTTTCCGGTATTATGTTCACAGTTGACCCTGTAGGCTTAGATCCTAACCATCTGGTTATTGAAGCGGGGTATGGTTTGGGCGAAGCTATTGTGTCTGGTTCGGTCACTCCCGATAGGTATGTGGTAGATAAGAGCAACTTAACTATTTTAGATAAAGAAATCAATTCACAGGAGTGGAAGATAGTTCGAAATCCAAAAGGCGGGGATAAACATGTTAATGTGCCTAAAAATTTGCAAAACGCACCCAAAATATTATTCGATGATTCAATACTTGAGTTAGCAAAGATCGGCATTAAAATAGAGCAACATTACGGAAAACCACAAGATACCGAGTGGGCAATCGAAAATGGAAAAGTTTATTTTGTGCAGTCCCGTCCTATTACCACATTGGATAAAAAGGATGGCGAAGCTAGCAATCAAACTCAAGGTGGTCAACAAAGTGACTCCACTGCTGTAGCCCCCGATAAAGCCGAGGTTATTTTAAAAGGTGCCGCCGCTTCTTTAGGTTTAGCCTTTGGCCCGGTTAAAATCATTCATAGCCCAAGCGAAATAGATAAAGTGCTTGAGGGAGATGTGTTAGTTACAGAGATGACTACTCCTGATTTTGTGCCTGCCATGCGCCGCGCCGCTGGCATTGTTACAGATACTGGGGGGCGAACTTGTCATGCCGCCATTGTTTCTCGTGAACTAGGTATTCCTTGCGTAGTAGGCACGGGAACCGCAACTAATGCATTAAAACAGGGCCAAATGATATCGGTTGATGGAGCCAAAGGTTTAGTTTATCAAGGTAAAGTTGCCGAGAAACATACGCCAGAGCAAGTCGATGGAGCGGCGCGTCCCGGCAATCCTGCCTATTCTGAAGAGGCTATGGTGACTGGCACAAAAGTCTATGTTAATTTGGCCGAGCCACATTTGGCTGAAAAAATTGCCGCAATGCCTGTTGACGGAGTTGGATTATTGCGCGCTGAATTTATGATAGCCGAGATGGGCGAACATCCCAGAGCGATGGTAGATGCTGGTAGAGGGTCTGAATATGTAGATAAATTGGCAGATGGCTTGCGCACCTTTGCCGAGGCTTTTTCGCCTCGTCCGGTTGTTTATCGCGCTACCGATTTTAAAACCAACGAATATCGCAACTTAAAGGGCGGGGATAAATACGAGCCGCAAGAAAATAATCCAATGATTGGCTACAGGGGCGCTTCACGCTACATCAAAGAACCAGATCTGTTTGGCCTAGAATTGCAAGCTATAAAAAAAGTGCGCGATGAATATGATTTAAAAAATCTTTGGATTATGATTCCTTTTACTCGCACGCTAGAAGAGATGCGTCAGTGCAAGAGATTGGTAGAGGATGCAGGCCTTTATCGTGGTCCAGACTTTAAACTCTGGATGATGTGCGAAATCCCTTCTAATGTAATACTTCTTGAGAAATTTATTGATATCGGCATAGACGGCATCTCAATAGGCTCAAATGATTTAACTCAGTTAACACTCGGAGCCGATAGAGACAACGAAGAGCTAGCCAAAATATTTGACGAGAGAGATGAATCTGTCCAGCTTTCTATAGAATACGTTATCAAGACCTGTCGCCGCCGCAACATTACCTGTTCTATTTGTGGCCAAGCGCCTAGCGTTTACCCGGAGATTACCGAGATGATGGTAAAAGCTGGCACCACTAGCGTATCCGTTACCCCGGATATGATTATGCCTACACGTAAGCTCATCGCTTCGGTCGAGAAACGCATTATGCTCAAGAATATTATTGACAGATAAAAATTTAGCTAAGTAGATAGATCGTAGTAATAAAAACACCTCTTGCAAAAGAGGTGTTTTTATTACTACCGATTTGAATAAATCATAATATCTGTTAAGATGATTTTGTCTTGATTATGTATGGGAGGAGGTGCCAAAGATGGCGTCTCACGGTAGTAACGGGGGAAAGGCCACTCGGGCGAAGAGGAAGAAGGGCTGGGTGCCAGAACGGGGCAAGGGGAGCCGGAAGGTCAGGAAACCACGGAAGAGTAAGCGATCGCAATAAGAAGAGCTGAAGGGAGGGAGAGCCGAGGTCCGAGGCGTAACAGTCTCGGCTTTCCATTTTGTCTTTATAATAACGCATATTTTTGCTATTATATGCCTATGGAAAACATTAGCCCACAAATTATTAAAGGCAATTGTGAAGCGGAGAAAAGTAATCATCGAGGCTGGATAATTGGTTATTTTATGGATAAAGGATCGTTACTGCATTCTGAAGATTTGGAAGTAAAGTGGTCAAGTCATTTAAAGGGCGAGAAAAAGCTTGAGCTTGCCAAAAATGTTCAGGCAACCCCCTTTATTTTATTAAAAGTAGAGTTTAAGTTTTATTTCCCAAATGAGAATACGGATGTAGTTTTATCAAAAGAAGGGGATTATGTTTTATACAATGCCGGTGTTGCACACAGCTGGGAGGTTATCAGTGACTGCTGTGCAATAAATGTCAGGTGGCCATCAATTGCCGGAGATCAGCAAGCATCTTAGTTTTTTGGGAGAGGTCGCATAGTGGTCTAGTGCGCACGCTTGGAAAGCGTGTATAGCCGCAAGGTTATCGAGGGTTCGAATCCCTCCCTCTCCGCCATAAGTTTGTTGCTATGAAATAGCTGCAAATTTATGGCTAGGGATTCGAACACGAAAGGGGTCGGGAAAACAGCTGTTTTCCCGCTGGAGGAAAATAACAAAAACCGTGGGTTTTTGTAAGCGAAGCGCTCGAAATCCCGCCCTCTCCGCCACTTACCTTGGTAAGATAAAAATTTTGAAGGCATTT
>CAZLCL010000003.1:0-7724 GCA_964558315.1 uncultured Candidatus Saccharibacteria bacterium | reverse complement strand
AAATCCCGCCCTCTCCGCCACTTACCTTGGTAAGATAAAAATTTTGAAGGCATTTAATAAATGTCTTTTATTTATTGCTATTGACAGATAATAATCACTACTATATAGTAATAAATATGAGAAATGATAATGGCGAAATTGGAAAAATTGCAGAAAAAATAAAGAAAGCGGGGCTAAAAATCACTCCTCAAAGAGTGGCAATTTTAGGTGAATTAGCAGATAACCGCGATCACCCTACTGCTGACGCTGTTTATCAAAAAATTAAGCAGAAACTGCCAAATATTTCTTTTGATACCGTCAATCGAACTTTGATTAATTTCGCCCAAAATGGAGTGATTAAAATTGCTGAGGGGCAAGGTAGGGCAAAGAGATATGATCCGATTTTAGAGCCGCATCACCACTTTCATTGTGTGAAGTGTAATAAAATTATTGATTTTACAAACAAAAAATACGACAGGATCAAATTGCCGGAAAGTATTACAAACAAACACCAAGTATTGGGGCAGAAAATAGTTCTGGATGGAATCTGTCAAGATTGTAAGAATAAAAAGACAATAAAGGTCGAGAATGTTATTAATTAAATTAAAGGAGTTTATTATGAAAAACGACAAATACAGATCAATTGTAAAATTGGACTTCCAATATGCACACAGATTTATGAATTATCCGGGAGAGGCAAGCTATCTTCATGGACATTCGGGGCTACTAACAATCGAAATTGAAGGTGGGCTAAATGAACACAATTATGCCTACCCGGTAAAAGAGGCGCAAAAATTAGCATGGGCGGTAGCCGACAACTTCATGCACGCAACGATTTTTCAAGAAGGCGATCCCTTGCTTGATTTAGTGTTGCAAGGATATGAGCAAACAGGAATGAAAGGCACAACTAATAGATTTGGGACGCCTGCAAAAGCTCTCAACCACAATCTGGTAAAATCGTTTCCTGAAAGTAGAATAGCTGTAAGTAAAGGACCCTCTACTTGCGAATGGTTTTGTAGCGTATTCTACGAATTGTTGAAAGACAAGTTAAATATTAAAAAAATAGAATTCCGTTCTTCTTCACTCAACTGTGCATCAAAAGAGTTTTAGCCTTGAAATAAAAAAACCAGCAGGGTGGCTAAATGCCACCTTGTTTGTTTTATTAGGCAATTATAGCTATAATTTATATAGATATTACCAATTATATTGATATTGTAAGATTATAAAAAGAATTTTCCGCCAAACTGGGCAAAGCCCAAAGTTCCGCTAAAAGCGGAACGAAAAACTTGAAATCGTCCAATCCGAAAGGGTCGCCTCTCCGCCAGAGGCGGACAGGTGCGGCGGGCGGAAGGGGGGTCTGGGGGGAATTCCGCCCGCCCTACAAATCCGTTCGGCAAGCTCAGGACAGGTTTTGGGCGAAATCAGTTCGAATTTTTTCGAAAGCACTCCGCCATCCCACGTCGCCCCAATAGATTAGGGTTACGCGGGATGGTAAGGGATTCGAACAGGGAAGGGGTCGGGAAACGGGAGTTTCCCGTATAAGAAAGCTGGAAAACCGTAGGTTTTGCAAAGGAGCGATTAGCGACGCTCGGAATCCCTCTCTCTCCGCCAAGTTTTACATTCAGCGAAATTGAAGCTAAGGTTAAAAAAATAGTAAACTATTAATATTATTTTGGAAACTAATGGCGATTAATGACCTCCAAACCATCCCAGGCATTGGCAAAAGCATTGCCAGAAATTTGCAAAATATTGGTATTTATACTGTTGCCGATTTGAAAGGCAAAGATCCTAAAGTGCTTTATGATAAATCAAATAAGCTTGCCGGTTACATTCAGGACAGATGTTTATTGTATGTTTTTCGCGAGGCGGTCTATTTTGCCGAGAACAAAAAGCATGACCCCAAAAAGCTGAAATGGTATAATTGGAAAGATAAATAATTAAATATAAGATATTTATGGCAAAGAAAATTGATTCAAATACCAGATTATACATTGATATTAAGGCGAAAATTGAAAAGTAATGTAATTGCAAAACCAGTTATTCAAACCATGATGAAAATTACCGAAGGATTAGGGATAACTATTGATAGCTTAATAAAGTAAATTATGCAACAAACAAAAAAACTGTTTACAATAAAAGAAGCAAGCGTTTGGGCAAGCAATTTTTTAAAGCGCGAGATTAGCGAATCTAATATTTCATACCTTGTTCAATATGGAAAGGTTAAAAAACACAACGGGGGCAATTTTGTTTTCGTTGATATTAATGATTTGCAGAAATATTATGAGTCATACAATGGAAACCGTGAACTTGATTGGAAAAAAAGGCTAGGAAACGATCTCAATTGGGCATTATCTTTTGATAATCTGAGAGAAAAAGACACAACAAAACATGTTCATCGGTTGCACCCCTATAAGGGCAAGTTTATTCCTCAACTTGTCCAATATTTTATTGATGAGCATACCGATGATTTTAAAAAGAATGTTTATTTTAAAAAGGGTGATATTATTCTTGATCCATTTTCAGGCTCAGGGACTACGCTTGTTCAAGCCCATGAAATGGGAATAAATGCAATTGGTGTTGATATTTCACAATTTAATTGTATGATAACTGAGACAAAATTGCTCAACTATGATTTACCAGCTCTTGAGAATGATGTAAAAAAGTTAAGATTGGCAATCGCAAACTATGAAGATAATAGTAATATTACCACTTTTGAAAATGAATTATTGACTAAAATGGCGGAATTTAATAATAAACATTTTCCAAGCCCAGAATTCAAGTATAAGGTTCAAAAAGGCCAAATAAACGAAAAACAATATTCTATTGAAAAAGAACAAGAGTTTTTAAAAATTTATAACGATCTTGTCAAAAAATATAAAATTGAGCTAAATCATTTTACTGCAAAAAACTTTTTAGACAGGTGGTATATTGCAAATGTTCGTAAAGAAATTAATTTTGCTTTTGAGCAGATTAAAAAAATTAAAGATGTTAAAAACAAAAAAGTTTTGGCCGTAATTTTAAGTCGAACTATACGATCATGTAGGGCAACTACACATTCAGATCTGGCAACTCTTAAAGACCCACAAATTACAACTTATTATTGCTGGAAGCACAAAAAGATCTGCAAGCCTCTTTTTTCAATTAAAGCGTGGTTTGACAGATATGCCACAGATACCGTAGATCGTTTGAAATATTTTTCAAGATTGAAAACTGACTCATTTTTCGCGGTTCTCCCAACAGATTCTCGAACGGTCAATATATTTGATGAGATAGAAAAGAGAAACAAAAAGTTTAGCGGGGTGTTACAAAAACAAAAAATCAAAGGCATTTTTACCTCCCCTCCTTATGTTGGCCAGATTGATTATCACGAACAACATGCTTACGCCTATGATCTTTTTGGTTTCAAGCGTCAAGACGAAAAAGAAATTGGCCCATTATTCAAAGGGCAGGGGCTCGAAGCAAGAAAATCTTATGTGGACGGCATTACAAGTGTTTTGCAAAATTGCCGTCAATATTTAGCCGATAATTTTGATGTTTTTCTAGTTGCCAATGATAAATATAGTCTTTATCCTACAATCGCAGAGCAGTCAGGGATGAAGATTGTAAACAAATTTAAAAGACCAGTATTAAATAGAACCGAAAGGGATAAGTCGCCCTACTCGGAAATAATTTTTCATTTAAAGGATAAATAATATGGCATTATCAAAAAATTTAAAAAACGAAGTTTACCAATTTCTTAAAGAGAAAATTATAAGAAAAATTGAGGAATACGATTTGAGTGACGAGGACTCAACAAAACCTTTCCAATATGCTCTTTTTACAAAAAAGGGCTACTTGGCAAAGGGTTTTATACATGGTTGCGAGACTGCACTTGGTAATTGGCATGAATCAATTGCAAAAATTATTGCCAAGGAAAATTTCAAGATAGCAAAAAAATTGCAAGGAACTGAAAAATTGGTGGGAAAAATAACCAATGATGCACTGAGAACTTTCGAAAATATACTCAGCGATCTTGATAGTGTAAAAAGAGAGCCTAATCATAAAAAAGAATCAGAAGAAATTTTTGTTGCAAGTCAGGGCAATAAAAATTCGGTTAATAGAATTCAAACGGTTGATTTATATCTTGAACGCGATAATGGCGAAGAAATTTACTTCGAAATCAAGGGGCCAAAACCGAACAAAAATGAAATGAGAGCCGCAAAAAGAGATCTTTTAGAAATTTTTGCGATTAAAGCGAAAGAGGGCAAGAAAGTAAAAATATTTCTAGGTATGTATTACAATCCATATGCACCAGAAGAATACCAGCGGTGGACATGTATTAAATTTTTTGACAGAGGAAACGATTTCCTCATTGGAAAAGATTTTTGGGATTATCTTGGTGGGGCGGGAGCATTTGAAGATTTGATAAAAATTTATGAAGAAGTTGGAGAAGAGATAAGACCAGAATTGGAAAAGAAATTTAAGAAGATAATTGAAACAAAAATCGATTAAAAAGAATTTGCTACCAAACTTAGGTGTTGTCCCGGCGTTCCACTAAAAATTGGTTTTTAATAATTAAAACAAGATATTTATGGCAAAGAAAATTGATTCAAATACCAGATTCTATATTGATATCGATATTGAGACAAAAAAGATTATCGGTTGGGATTATGGTTCAAGATATGAAATCGAACAAAAGTTGTCCGATCCAAATCACCGGCGAATTTTTATTACTAAAGGCCAATACAATAAATTGGAATTGTAGGAAATTATTACGAACGAAATTATCCCTAAAATAAGACAAGAACTAAAATCGCAAAGCGATTTGCACACACGTACCACTGGACAACGTTTTTTTAAAGAAAAAGTCAAAATCTATGGCATAAAAACTGCTTTAGTCACAAAAATTGCCAAAAAATACAGTAAAGAAATTATGGTTCTGCCCAAACAAGAAGTTTTTGTTGTCTGTGATCAGTTGTGGCAATCCGGCTTTATGGAGGAATCATTTGTTGCTTGTCACTTCTCTCATCTAATCTGTAAAAACTATCAGCCGGCGGATTTTAAAATATTCGAAAAATGGGTTAATAACTATATTTCTAATTGGGCGTCTTGCGACACACTTTGCAATCACAGTATTGGCACTTTTGTTGAGATGTATCCGGAGTTTCTGACAAACTTAAAAAAATGGGCCAAGTCGGAGAGTCGCTGGGCAAGAAGAGCTTCGGCTGTAACGCTGATAATTCCAGCTAGGCATGGAAGATTTTTAAAAGATATTTTTGAAATTGCCGATGTTTTATTAGAAGATAGCGATGACTTAGTTCAAAAGGGCTATGGTTGGATGCTAAAGGTTGCCAGCGAAGCCCATCAAACAGAGGTATTCGAATATGTGATGAAAAACAAAAATGACATGCCTCGCACTGCCTTGCGTTATGCCATTGAAAAAATGCCAAAAGAATTAAAGGCAAAAGCAATGGCTAAGTAGGGCGAATGGTGGAAAAGATAATTTATCAGATAGACAATTATTAATCAGAGAGATATTTTATAAATTTAGAAAACTATTTTGGGTTAAACCCAGAAAATAGTGAACCAGATGAAAATAGGGAAGAATTGATGGGGGTGTTAAATAAGTTACTGCTTGAAGCAGTTGTAAGGCAGAGGAAACTTGCTAATATTATTAAAAAAAAATAGAAAAGTCAGTAGCGGAGAAGACGTTCTAAGGTGTTTAAGGCAGATTCGAGAGATTGATAGAATCATTAATAATAATCATTCCGAAATAGAGACAAAAGTAATCAAGAGCTATATTAAGGATTTAACAATAATTTTAGAAAATTTGAATCGTCAAATTTCTTCTTATTTAGAGACACAGCAAAAATATTAAAATTAATATCAAAGAGAGTTCGGTATAATCTTCTTTTAAAGAAAGATTCCAGAAACTGTTAAATAAATGATTATTGTATTAATTTCTTGCTAAAAGATCTATATTTGTGCAACTATATAATTAATCATGGTTTACAAACTATTTTGCAAGACAAGTCTTAGAATTAAGAGATATATCAAGACAAAATATCGGAATATCAACTGCAACCTGTTTTAAATCGGCATTTTAAAGGCTAAATGTGCTAGGAAAAGATGGGATATAAAAATTAGATTACCATTAAAACAAGAGGTCAATTATTTTTCGAAAATAATCATAAGGAGAAAAAATGAAGAAAAAGATAAAAAATATTGTTAAAGAATTTCAACAGTTCGCAATGAAGGGTAGTGTGGTTGATTTGGCAATAGGTGTGATAATAGGTGGAGCTTTTGGCAAAATTGTTTCCTCGCTTGTCTCCGATATTATTATGCCTCCAATCGGGGTATTGTTAGGCGGTATTGATTTCTCTAATTTAAAAGCGACTGTCAAACAAGCCGAAA
The DNA here is from genome assembly GCA_964558315.1 of uncultured Candidatus Saccharibacteria bacterium. GTDB lineage: Bacteria > Patescibacteriota > UBA1384 > XYA2-FULL-43-10 > XYA2-FULL-43-10 > MWCM01. The sequence goes on along the minus strand of CAZLCL010000003.1, from coordinate 1,352 downwards.
ATGGTGTAGAGGCGGTTACTATCAATTACGGATTATTTTTAAACACAGTAATTGATTTTGTAATTATTGCTTTTGCCATATTCGTTATGGTTAAACAAATCAATCGTTTTAAAAAGAAAGAGGAGTCAAAACCCGCTCCACTCTCCGAAGAAATTTTATTATTGCGGGAGATCCGCGATCTACTTAAAAAAAATAAGCATAATTAATAAAAAATGCTTAGCATCAAACAAAAAGTTAGCCTAGCCATTTGCGCTTATAATGAAGAAGAAAATATTAAGCGCGTATTGGAAGTTATAAAAAATATCAATTGGCTCGATCAAATTATTGTGGTAGATGATGGATCCAAGGATCGAACACCTAATATTGTGAGGGGATATAAAAAAATTGAGCTAATAATTCATAAAGAAAATCGGGGCAAGGGCGATGCTATTGCGACCGCCATATCAGCCGCAAAAAATGATTTAATGATATTTTTAGATGCGGATTTATTGGGTCTAAAAGAGCTCCACCTTTTAGAAATGATTTCGCCGGTCTTGTTTACTAAACAAGCAGATCTTTGTTTGGGGATATTTGGTAAAGGAGAAATTTCGGCAACCAATATCGCCAATAAATTACTCCCCTCAATTTCTGGACAAAGAGCAGTTTGGAAGAGCAAATTGCCAGGTAGGGATAGAATGCTTGGATTAAGATATGGGGTTGATTTATTTATTACAAATAGTTTCACGCCTTCTAAAATAAAAATTGTGAAACTTGACGGCCTATCGCAAAAAATCAAAGAAGAAAAATCGAAAGAGCTAGTGCAAGCGGTTAAAAATAGGGTTACAATGTATAAGGACATCTATAAAACTGCCAAAAGATCCAATAAGAAAAAATAAATTAAATATTAAGTGAGGAGATTTATGGGAGAACAAAAAGTCGAAAAAGCTTCCAATCAAAAGAATGTGGCTATGGCAGTGTTATGCTATTTGGGTTTTTTAGTTTTGGTGCCATTATTAACAGAAGCCAAGAACGATGCATTTGTTAAATATCACATAAAACAGGGCTTGGTGTTATTAATTTTTTGGGTAATTGCATCAGCTATTACATGGTTACCACTAGTCGGGGCGATATTATGGTTGGGTGTTGTAATATTAATGATAATCGGTATTTTAAACGCCGTTGCAGGAAAAGAGGAGCCATTACCGATTATTGGACAATATGCTGATAAGATATCAATATAGTTATTGAAAAAATAATTGATCTACTCTATAATGAATAAACAAATTATTAACACAAAGGAGACATTATGTCGAGGAGTTGCCCTGGTAGAGTACATCGGTAACAACTTATGTTGTTTTCTTAATGTATATTCA
>CAZLCL010000002.1:35562-60761 GCA_964558315.1 uncultured Candidatus Saccharibacteria bacterium | reverse complement strand
AGCCCGCTTTTGAGGCTAAATATTGTTAAGAAAAGAGTTGCACAAGGGGAGTTGCCCATAGATGCTTTAAAAAATCTTTTAGACGAGGTTATCAAATATTTTAAACCAAAAACGAACACAGAAAGAAGAATTAAAAGCAATCTAAAATATTCTTTATTGCATATGATAACTTATGATCAGGCCGACGAGGGACAAATATTGTGGAATTTGGGCTTTAATGAATACCCTGTAAGAATTATGTCTCAAGCAGGGAGAAATACTAACCCCCAATATGACTCAAATTCACCTGCCGATTATACCTACACATCGAGAAATGCATATATCGCACTTAAAAAAGAAGCTATACATAATGTTGCTTGGCGGATTAGTTATATAGAAAAAAATTCATAATTATTAATATTTTTGTTTTTATAAAAAGCTCCTTTATAACTCGATAAGTTTTTTTCATTAAGAAAATCAAACAAGTGTTATAATTATCATATGATTACTAAAGAAATCAACATCCGACGAGCAGTAGAAGCAGATTACCATGCTGTTAATTTGCTATATCGTAATACCTATAATATTTATTATCAAAATATTCCAGAGTCGTATAAGAAAGCGCCTAGCGATCTTTTATCAAAAGGCACTTTTTTAAACATTTTAGAAGATAAAAATTCATTAATGATCGTAGCTGAAAATAAAAAACGAGTAGTTGGTGTTTTATACGCAATGATCGAATCTGCCGACGACGATGAAGTTACTCATGGCTATCACCGGGTATCTATTGATGAGGTTTCGGTTGATCCGGAATTTAGAAGCATGAGAATTGGTTCTAAATTGTTAAAAAAAGCTGAAGATTGGGCGAGACAGAACAAAATTACTGACTTAACAACTCTTGTTTACGCTTTTAACAATCGGGCGGGAAAATTTTATCAAAACAATGGCTACGTGCCATATAGCGTAAAATTAAACAAAAAAATTACTTAACATAAATTTCATTTTATTTATTGAACTCCCCAAGGAACCCCTCAGATATGGATGAGGAATATTTCTTATTGTATTTTTGACATAAATTATTAATTCTTGGGAGCATGTATGATAATAATTGACGATAAAAAACAAATTTCGAAATATCAAAATAAATATTGCACAGATGATCAAGTAATAATTATTAAAATCACCAAGACCCAGATATTAGATTATTTTAATAATGATCTGTCTTTTTACCTAAAACGAGTAAGCGACAATATTCTTCCACCAGGAATTACAAAAATTGAAGTGATTTCAGATGATAAATTTATTGTATTATATGCCCCAACAATAATTTCTATTAATAAAGCAATAGAATTTATCGAAACACTTGATCTATAATATATATTTAGTATTTTGCATTTCGAATCAATCTGATAGTTTATCCGTGCTAACGCTCATTCCGTTTATAATGAGCATTTTTAACAAAAATAGAACCCAGCGAGAATCTATACGGCATGGATGGGGATTTTTTGATGCTTTAATATCGCATTAATAATTTACTTTTTTGAGAAATGCTTGCTCTGCTTTCGCGGAGCAAAACAACGCTCAAAGGAGTGAATGTTAGAATGCGCAACTGCTACCTGTTGGTACTAGCAGCCCTCTGTCTGTTTGTCTTTGCGGGTCAAGCACTCGCCCATGGGGCCTTTCGTGGTGAGTGGTGGATCGCTGCAAACTGGACAGTGGCAGTTATTGGCCCGGGATACGGCTTCGCAGGTCCAGGAGTCGGCAATATCACTCACTACAATGTCGATACGTACTGGCATAGATATGCCTGGGTGTCGAGGCCTAAGAACACCCATGCTAACATTCACATCTCATTCCCAAGAAGAGGCACAAGAAAATGCCTCCACATGTGGAACTCTCGGAACAATTGGGAGTGGGAGTACTGCATTGACACCAGCACTCCAGCTCGAGCAGCAGAGGCAATAGCTGGAGGAGTACGGAACTTCATGTGGGTCTCTCTAGGAATTGCAATACCGGTTTGGCTAGCATATGTCATTGCTGGTATGCTGACCACACTGGCGCTCGCATGAAGGAACAGGTGGATATGACGAACTGTTGGGTGGAGCAACAATAGCTCCACCCTCCCAGTCTTACATCTAATTCAAAATATTTATTAATAAATGGTATAATCTAATCCATATTTTTGGAGGCTTTATGAATCTGACGAAATTATTCCAAGTATTCTACACTGGTTGTCTTTTTATCGTGATTGTGCTGACCAACAAATATAATGTCACTCAATACCAGGCTTGGTTATGTTGGGCTGTCATCATATATTTATTGTTGCTGGTTATTAAACAAACCGAGCTTACCATTATCGAAAAATACGAAGATCCTAGAAAAGAACATAACGAAGAGTCAAAAAAGTATGATGGCAAGGAATAATTTTATATGCTCCTACTTTTAGAATGGCTCCAAAAGATGCGTCTGTTGGTTATATCATAAGTATGTTCATTAATTATGATTTTATGAATTATTTAAGCCATCAAAAATCATTTATTGTTACCAAGAATTTTTTTTCTCTATTTGGGTATAATGGCGCGAAGATGGCCATGAAGTATTTAAATAAACGGCCAAGGACATTTTTACATTTAAAAATTGTGCCTTATAGTTTCCCTACTTTATGGTATCCGCAAAGAAGGTATGCAAAATATATTTCTGATATATTTGACGCATTTATAACTTTTAATTATGTCTGTCCCAATGAGCACTTACTAGAAACCAAGTTTCTGCCATCAATCTCTGACTTCCTTCTGGACAAAGGTATTGATGAGATTTATACAATTTTGAGTTTTAATTCTACTAGCAAAAACAATCTGGTCGGAATAATCAAACCGATTGATCTTGTTAACAAATCAATCTGTCTCTCTTTTTCTGATAATTATTTTTTTTCAGCAGATTTTTCATGGCTTTTCTGCATTACTCATGAAAATTTTTTATTTTTTACTGGTGATCGGAGTTTTTTACAAGATTTTACTGCAAAATTTCCTGATATTAAAGATTACGATACGGCTCGGGAATATTTAAATAAACCTGTATAGTTTTAATAAATGTTTTAATAAAATAATTAGACAACCAAATAAATATAACTGTTGCGATTAAAAATAGAAGAATTTTTTTATTTTAATAATAATTTTAATATTAATTTAATGTTTATTATATTGCTTATCTCATCGTGCCCCTCCCCTATCTCTCTTCACCCTATCCCCTTTAGTATGTTATAGCACACTAAAGGGGATATTTGATAGTTTGATAATGATTTTATTGCTCTAGAAATTGATTAGTGCTATGATGTGGATAATTTAAAATATAGGTGTAAAAAATGAAAATAATATTGTCTTACAACACAAAAAAACACGCAGAGGTGATTTTAATAACTAAAGATATCGAAAAAGTGATTAAAAACAGCAAGGTTAAAAACGGCACATTGTTCGCTTATTCTTTACACACAACTCTCGGTTTAACTTTACAAGAATCAGCTGAGGAAAATTTATGCCAAGATATCATTGACCAATTAACCAAAATTGTTGACGACGACGGCACCAAATACAAACATCGCTGTGCCCTACATCCTAGTAAAATATGCAAAACCGATGACATTAACGGGCCAAGCCATGTAAGACAAATGATGATAAATCAAACAATTGTCCTAGATATAGAAAACGGCAAATTAAACAAGGGACAATTCCAAGATATAGGTTTAGTGGAATTGGATGGGCCTAGGAAAAATCGTAAAATATTAATAAAAATATTAAAGGATTAGACATGGGAGCCAAAGAAGACCTTGCGAAATTCAAAAAGATTTTAGACAAAGAACTCAAAAAATATTTAGATTTAAAGGTAAGAGAGGCGGCAAAAATTTCTCCCTATGCCAAAGAGATGATGGATCATATTTATGATTTAACGCTCAGAGGCGGAAAGAGAATTCGAGCCGCTCTTTTATTTTACAGCTATATTGCACATGGAGGGAAAAATAAGAAAGAGGCTTTGCTCGCCGCTATGAGCATGGAGATGGCAGAGACCTACCTCTTGATCCACGATGACATTATGGATGATGATGTTCTTAGAAGAGGAGGAATTACAATACATGAGAGTTATAAATTAATTGCTGATGAGAAATATCACGGAAAAATTAATTCACGCCATTTTGGACTATGCGCTGGAATATTGTGTGGAAATATCGCCGCCTCCCTCTCCAACGAAATCTTGTGCAATCTCAAAATTAATACTAGCGCAAAAAATGCCAGTATCTGCGAATTAAATAAAATTTATGTAACGGAAAATATAGGACAGATGCTTGATATTTATTCTGAAATCCGTAGTGATGTTACAACAGGGGACGTAATTAAAGTTCACGAAATGAAAACTGTCCCATATACCTTTGACGGACCAATAAAAATTGGAGCGTTGTTGGCTGGCGCAGATTTAAAATCAATTAAGAAGTTAGAAAAATATTCATATCCTCTCGGTATAGCATTTCAGATCCAAGATGATATTTTGGGCATGTTTGGTAGCGAAGAGAAGCTTGGCAAGCCGGTAACCAGTGACTTGAAAGAGGGAAAAAAGACATTGTTGATTCTTGACGCTCTCGAAAATTGCAATCCGAAGCAAGAAGAGACCATTTTACTCTATCTCGGCAACAAGAGGGTAAGCTTAAGAGGCCTCGAGATAGTAAGAAAAATTATCAAACAAACCGGTTCTTTAGACAAATCCAAAAAAATGGCTAACGATCTGGTTAAAAAATCCATGAACTCATTAAAAGGCATGAAACTTAAAAAGGAAGGCAAGGATTTTCTACTAAAGATCGCCGATTACATGGTAAAAAGAGAATACTAGTAAATATGCAATATGCAAAACAGGAATTAAGCATTAGGAATTAGGCATTAGGGAAGTAACAACACGGAGGGGCACGGAAGTTAATTGATAAGCAATAAGTCATAAGTAAAAATTGCAAGTAAAAAGTTTTATGTATTTAACATGGAAACGCGAGTTTAAATAAAGAATAATACAATAAGTAATAATTATTTAATTTTAAATTGCAATTTTGATTTTTAACTTTTGAATTTTAACTACTTTCTTCATTTTCCTTTCAACTTTATATATTCCATATTCTAAATCCATCCATTATGAACAAAGTTATTTTAGTAGATAAAAGTAATCGCAAGATCGGCGAAATGGAAAAGCTTGAAGCCCACCAAAAAGGGCTTCTGCATAGAGCTTTCTCTATCTTCGTGTTCAATAACCGCAATGAACTTTTAATTCAGCAAAGAAATCCCCAGAAGTACCACTCCGGAGGGCTCTGGACCAATACCGTCTGTAGCCACCCGGCCCCTGGAGAAACTTACAATGTCGCGGTCCATCGAAGGTTGAAAGAGGAGGCGGGTTTTGATTGTTCGCTAAAAAAGCTCGGCTGCTTTGTCTATAAAACCGAATTCAACAATGGTTTAACCGAGCACGAATATGACTGTGTCTTCGCAGGCAGATATGATGGCACCATTGAACCAGATCCTATAGAAATATCGGATTACTGCTGGCTCGATCTTAAAGAGATATGCAAAAATATAAAAAACGATCCGGAAAAATATACTTTTTGGTTTAAAAAAATACTCTCAGACACAGAAACACTTCATCTTTTGCAAAATTATCTAAAGAATTAGTTTCTTAATTGCCAGTTTTCCCCAAGCCCGGCCTTTGACACAACTCTCGTTGATTGTTACAATAGTATCTCCGGCACGAGGACAAGCTAGCCGTCCAAAGGCCAAAATCTATACCGAGTGCGTTATCAGGTTTAGATTTTATACAAGTCCCGGGATTTACTATCCGGGCCTTGAGAAACGAGTATTCGAATCGCACTTCAAGTACTTTGGCCTCAAGGCTCAAAACATTTAGCTAACTAAAAAACCACTTTCTTAGTGGTTTTTTAGTTTTAAATAATATTAATTATCTTACCTGATTATATAGTAATATACTTATAAATAAGTTTTATAATCAGCCTTGTTCTCTTTGACAATTAAAAATGGATTTATGCTTTCTGGCAAGAACTTTATTCGTTTGAATTCTTCTTCGGTAAAAAAATTGCGCTCATGGTCGTATTTGTTCACAGGCTCTTTTAATTCATCAATTCTACCTGTGCAGAATATTTCAATATTTCTGCCTGTATTCTCCCACGTTAAATCTTGGAGAAAGACTATCTTTTGAGCTTTCCCAAAATATCCTGTTTCTTCTGTTAACTCCCTCTCACAAGCAGAGTATATACTTTCACCATCTTCCACTCCCCCCACCTGGTGCACACCAAAATTCTTGCCCATTATATAAAGTTTTTCCCTTTACTAACAACAATTCGTTTTTATTGTTAAAAAAGAAACCTTTAGCGGAAATTCGATATTTAGCATCACTCATATTTATTACCTATTATTAATGATTATTACTAATTACTATAATCCTGTATGCTTAAAGCTGTGCATTTTATCTTTATTATATACATAATATTTTATCTTTTATAGTTCAAAAAATACATATTTGCTAAATTAATAATTATTATATTTGTCCTTAGGCTTTTAATAAAGCTTACAGCTTTGTGAATAATATTAAACACAAATAATTTTTCAGTTACTTTAAAGCATAAAACGTTATTCTGATCTTTCAAAGTTATTATAACTAGTAATTCAATTTTTAATATTACGTTAAATCATTCGCATCTCTTCGATTGGGCATGTAATAATTTGTTATAATAATGACAATACATGAAATATTTATTGGCATCATGTCATTAATGTTTTATAATCTAATTACGTTATTTATTTAAGTTGAGGGTATTTTGAAAAAATTATTCAGTCTAATGGCCAAAAAAGAAGCAATCATTTTGATAGCAATCGTTTTAGTTATTGCTATCTATGTTATATTTTTTAAACCAAATCCGATTATTCGCGTAAATTTAAACAAGCTTAGGGGCACAAACCCCGACTCAATTTTAGCTTTTGAGGCTCCAAGCGAAGTTGACGGAGTTGGAAAAAGTTTTATTGTAAAAATTAATATGGACACAAAAGATAATTTTATTAATGCTGTCCAAAGTTATTTGTATTTTGACCCTCAAGTATTAGAGGTAATCTCAACCAAAACTTCACAATCATTTTGTAAGTTTTATCCCGAAAATTTATATGATAACGATTTGGGGTATATTAAACTATCATGCGGTAGTCCATATCCCGGTTTTAATGGCCAAAATACTATCCAAGAAATTGAGTTTTCTGCAAAAACAATTAACAAAACATCAATATATTTATCTGGAGAAAGTATGATTTTAGCAAACGACGGCAGTGGAACCAACCTTTTGTCTGATTTGCCTTTAGCTGAAATCAACATCAAGGCCGGATTATGAGGAGGTTTAAAAAATATATTTTGTTATTTTTGTGGATAACCCCACTCTTTTTTGGTTTTCTGTTATTTAATCCCAGCCGAGTTAATGCAGACAAAGGATTCACAATATCATCTAGCCTTAGCACCATAGCCCAAAATCAGATTATCGAGGTTCCGATTAGGATTAGCACTGAGGGTGAAAAAATAAATGCTATTGGTTTTAGTGTAGATTTTTCGACTGAAATTCTCGAAGGTCTGCCTCCCAGCCAAGCCGGTAGTGTTTTTCCTATGTGGGTTCAAGCTACTTCAACAAAAATATATTGCGGAACTTACGGAGAAAACGGTTTTAGCGGAGATGGCCTAGTTGTAACTTTAAGATTTAAAGGAAGACAAGACGGAGCAACCTCAATTACATTAAATAGTATATGGGTTTTGTTTAATGGCGCAACTTTAGAGGGTTATTCAACCAATCAAATCGAATTGGAGGTTTCCGGAACAATATTGGTTGAAGATGTTTCAGAGCAAAAAACCGAGAAAATTACCTTATACCCGCCAGCAATGCAACAAATAGTTAAGCCCGACAACACCACTCCTGTTTCTCAATCTGATGTTTCACTGAATGGTTCTACTTCGTTTGGATCGAAAGCCCAAGTAGGCGGGCAAAAGGGATCTGATCCAGAAGATCCTTTAAAGAAAGCGGATGCCGCAGAAGTTATTGCAAGCGTTAAGGGTATATTCGGTGAATCAAGTTTTATCTGGACTAGCGTGCTACCCACCTGTTTATTACTAGCAATCGTAATATTTTTGGGCATAAAATTATATTTAAACGAAAAGAAACGACATTTGGCCATTGAGAGAATAATGGACAAACAACTCGGCGCTTTAGCCGCTTTGGAAAATAAATTGGACATAGTAGAGCAAAAAGGAGCCGATGGTAAAGCCCAGTATTTGCAAGATATTGAAGAAGTAAAAAAAGAAATTTCTGGCCAAAATCTGTCATCAAACGTCGCCAATGATGTCAAAACACACTAGATGAAAAATTATTACAAAATAACACGACTTAAACAGAATCAAAAAAATGATTGACAATTATGAATAAATATAGGTATTATGTTAATAATTATATTTAACGACAATTATAAGCATTTTTGAAAAGGAGATTTTATGCTTAGAAGGATTATCTGTGCTGCCGCGGTTACCTTTGTTCTGGTTCTTATTCCATCAAGTGCCACCAAAGCTCAAACCACCAGCCAAAGAACTATTAGCGTTATACCTCCATCTTTTGAACTACTGGCTAATCCGGGCGACGGGATATCAGATAAGATAAGAGTTAGGAACGATTCGCAAGAAGAGACCGCTTACGAAATTATGGTCGAGGATTTTAAGGCTATCGGTGAAGAGGGACAAGTTGATCTGATTGATGACACTCAATCTAACACCACATACTCTTTAGCAAAGTGGGTAACCCCTAGTCCTGCAAGCTTTACTTTACCGGCTGGCGGAGAAACTGAGGTATCTTTTAGCATTAATGTGCCAAAAGATGCTGAGCCAGGTGGTCATTATTGTTCAATTTTAGTAAAGATGGGTGGCAATACTAAAGTAGAAGGCGGAGCATCTGTAGCCAGCCGAGTCGGATCACTAATACTACTAAGAGTGTCTGGTAATGTAAAAGAGGAAGCAAACATTGAAACTTTTGATACCGATAAAAATTATTATGAAAAATCTCCAGTCAATTTTGGATTAAGAGTAAAAAATACCGGTAATAACCATATAAGGCCACAAGGAACTCTGGTAATTACGAATTTGTTCGGTCAAAAAATTACCGAATTGCCTTTAAATGGTTTAAATGTATTGCCGGATGCGGTCAGAAAAATGGATACTCGATGGGAGTTTAGTGCTTTTTTAGCCAATAGATACACTGCTACATTGGTAGCCACCTATGGGCAACAAAATAAACCTCTTTCGGCTTCAACATCATTTTATATCTTTCCAAAATACGTGGGCTATATCGCCGGTGGAGTCTTGCTAATAATTGTATTAATGATTGTCGGCAGAAAAAGAGTTAAGAAACTAATTCACAATCTTACTAAGTAAGGCTATTACCATTAGTAATTGACATTTGCTGATAATAGGCGAGGGGTAAAAAATACTTGCATAGATATAGTTTTGTTAAAAAAATTACGCTTTTTGTATTGATAATAGTAATTTCGATCTATTTTGTTAATGTAAAAGCGATCGACGGTTTTAATAATGCAAGAGATCTATTAAATACCAACTCTTTAGGAGCGCTCTCTTCACACAGTATCAGGTTCACTTTGCCGGTTAGCTCTCAGCCGGTCGAATTCGACGATTTTATAATACTGGACTTTCCATACTTTACAAATATCTCCGAACCAACACAAATACTTGGTGATTACTCGGGAACACCAACGATTACCATAATTAATACATTCATTAGAATCACCGGCATCTCTTTTGTGCCAGGAACTACAATTAATGTCTATGGTATTACCGGTTATAATCCTCCGGAGCCAAATTTATTTGATGTTTTTATCAGAATTACCGAAGACCCTGATGGTCTAAACATTCGCAACGAAGCACATGTTATTGCATCAAAGAGCTCCGGATCGGTGGTTGTTTCTGCTCTAATTGAGGCTAATGTCGGGGTATTAAAAATTGATGGCTACGGTTCTCCGGGCATGTTTATTACTTTTACCGAAGGAGCTACTGTTATTGGAACCGCTGTTTGTGATGCCACTGGCAAATTTTCACAAATTTTTCCGGGTATAGCAGAAACCATGCACACTGTTTTAATACACGGCAGTGATACTTTTAACCGGACTACTCCGCCAACATCGGTTGAAGTTTTTACTAGAGCTCATGAATTGACAACCGTGAGTGGGATTATATTACCTCCGACTATAGCCATTGACAAGACCCAAATTGCTCCGGGTGAAACAATTCAAATTATCGGTCGTGGGACTCCAAATCGCAAAGCAATTATTATGACAGAACCCCCTGTCAACAGTTTCGAGGTAGATGTGGATAATGACGGTGATTACAGTTATGCGCTCAGCGACACCGCAGACATGGAGTTGGGAGATCATAGAATTTATTCTTTATTGCAAGATATTTTTGGAACGCAAAGCTTGTTTTCTATCACTTTATTTTTTAGAGTCAACAACGAAGTGCCCGACCCGGGGCCAGGTCCGGGATGTGATATTTCTCGCGGAGATTTAAATTGTGACGGATTAATTAATTTGGCTGACTTTTCTATTCTGCTTTACTATTGGGGCACTTATAATCCTGTGGCGGATATAAATTCTGATGGTAGTGTAAATTTGGTTGATTTTTCCATTATGATGTTTTATTGGCAAGGATAATTTTGATAAAATATTTAATGACAAAAGTAATATAAGATTTTTCAGAATTATGAAAATCATTTCAAGTTTGAACAAACTATTTTGGTCTTTGTTTTTAATTTTATATTTTATCGGGTCGCTGTTGACTCCCCTATCCGTTTCGGCAGATGAACCTTCTACTTTTGTTTTTACCCTCGATCCGGCCATGGACTCAAAAATTGCTGGGACACCCTTTGATATTCACGTTCGAGCTTACGATCCCGATATTGGCTATATTACAACATATAACGGATGGGTTTTTATTCAAAATTCTAATATGACTATCTCTCCTACTCAGGTTTGGATGACCAATGGTGAATACGATGGCTCAGTCACAATCAGCAAATCTAACGATGCCGACACCATAACAGTAGCGCAGACTGGTTTTGTCTCAAAAACTAGCAATGCTTTTCAGGTCTTGCCAGATACTAGACAAATCTACATGGGAATTTACGGTGGCAACAACCAGTCAAATCGCGTTGCAAATATGTTGCCAAACGCTTTAACTGTTAGAGTTATGGATCGGTTTGGAAATGCCATCCGGAATCTAGGAATTCTATTTCAAATTTCTTCATTCCCTCCGAGTTCAAGTGGCTATTTACTCTCGGCCAATAGTGGCTTAACAGACTCTAACGGTTTGTGCTCGACTTTTTTAACTCTCGGCACCAAAGCCGGGACATACACCGTTACTGCGTCAGTTAGCACCGGACTTGCTAATCCGGTTAGTTTTTACAGCAATGCGACAGCGGGACCTCTCTCTTCATTGAATATTACTCCGATATTAGCCGTAGTCCCCAGAGGAGCTCAACAAGTTTTTCAGGTTGCCGGTTTTGATGAATACAATAACCCCGTCGCTCTTGGCACAGTAGAGTGGTCAGTAGTCAATGGAGGTGGAACCATTGATTCGCATGGAGTTTTTTCTGCTGGGACAACACCGGGCAATTATCCTAATACCGTTAAGGCCTCTACTTCATTAAATAATATAGGCGTTTCTGCTTCTGTTTCGGTAATTTATGAAAACGAAACCGCCGGAGGCGGAGAAGGATCTGGAAGCGGACAGGGACAAGGTGGAGAGGGTGAAGAAGGCGGAGGAACAGTTAAAGAAGTTGATCTCTCCTTGGTTCAAGATTTTTTGGATTCTCAAGCTGGCGCCACCCAAAAACTCCCCGATCAAGGTGTTCTGGATCATGTAGTTATATCTCCAAATGCCATACAAGCAGAAACAAACACAAGAAATTTAGTTAATGCCGTAGCTTACGATAAATATAATTTTACAATTTCAGAAGTTAATTTTTTATGGAGTTTGGCCGGAGACGTTGGAGAGCTAGCCGGGAACACCGGCAACAATACTGAGGTAATTTTAAAAAATAAACCCGGCAATGGCACTTTAACAGTTACGGCTAGTCAAGGAAATGTTAGTAAAACATCAGAAATCCCCGTTTCTTCACGGCCTTCTAGCGGCGGCTACTTTTTATTTGAAGATATTCCAAGTCCGCAAAAAGCCGGCGAATCTTTTAAAATTACTATTACTGCAAAAGATAATAATGACAATACCTTAGCCGATTATAATGATCAGGTTGTTCTAAGAGATTCCACAAACACAATTATTCCAACAGCCATAAATGAATTTCAAGGTGGAGTATGGAGCGGAGATGTAATAATATCGGTTGGCAAAAAAAATGTTGTAATTGATGCTGTTTCACCCGGTATGAATGGAGTTAGTAATACTTTCGAAGTAAGCGGAGATCCCATGACTATAGCCGGTGCTTCTGCAGGAGGCACAGGGAGCGGGGCTTCAGGATATATGAAATACTTTGCCGCGGCTATCGCCGCCGGCTTGGGGTTATTAGGCGCAGGGCTTGGTATGGCATGGATGGCAGGCAGGGGTTTAGAAGCTATTGGTAGGAACCCATTGGCAAGAAGCAAAGTTCAAGTTAATATGTATATAGCACTGTTTTTGGGGCTTATTTCTGCTGTATTATCAGTAGTTGCGGCATATTTAATCACAAGACCCACATAATGGAGGGTAAATGGGGCTGGATATTTTTAATGTCATAATCACTGTCATATGTTTAATGGCTTTAGCTTTCTATTTTAATTACCGCGAAAAGAAATTAAATAAAATGGCTGATTTAAAATTCTTAGAGATTCGAGAAAAATACTTGTTACAAATTGCCAGACGCAAAGCTAAAGAAAAAACCGAGATCGAAAGAATCCGCAATATTTTAATTAAATTAGAAAACAAGCATAAAAAATTAATTACCATGAAACCATCTGCAATTCCTGCCGAGTTTCTCAAGGAGGCTGAAGATATCGTCAGGCGCACAGAGAAAAGATCGAAACAGATAGAAGATGAGGCCAAACAAAAAGCGGAAAAATATTTATTAGATCAGAAAGCAGAAGTCGAAGAAAAAATGGTTGATTTGGTTATGAATGTAACAAAAAAAGTATTATCAAAATCGCTCTCTTACGAAGATCATAAAGAGCTGGTAGAACAAGCGCTATCCGAAGTTGAGGGAGATAGTTAATGACCGAAACAATAAAAAACCATGTCCAAGCTTTAATTTCTATGGTAGTTAAAAAAACCGATTTGCATCAGATGATTTTTGATTTTAATCATTTAACCGATAAAATCAGTTACAAAACAGTGATATTAACAGGCAACGAAAGTGATAAAGACAAACTGATAATATTAGCTACAGAAGAAATTCAAAAAATCGGCTCAAGCACACTTAAAAAATACTTGCAAAATTTAATTATTCAAAATGAAATTAATATCTTCGAACCGGCTCATTTAAAAGCTTTTTCCAGAGAGTTTGAACAAGAAGCTTTAAAAACAGATTTTATAGAAATTACTTCTGCTGTAGATATTAATTCTGACGACACAATGAATATTGCCAAAAAGCTTTCGGATAAAATCGGCCGTAAGGTTATCGTTGACATCCGCACTAAACCGGAAATTATTGGTGGAGCAATAATAAAAAAGGATAATTATATTATTGATTTTTCCATTCAAACAAAACTATTAAATTTGTCGAAACGCTGGAAGGAAACTCTTACCAATTCACATAAAAAATAAAAAATGTATATAATGCTGGAGATAGGCTAGCTTTTTTTTGTTAAAAATAATTTATTATGTCCAAATTTGATGATTTTCTAAATTTAGAAATTGACGAGAAAGAACTCGTTATTAAAACCGTTAGCAAGAAAAGGCGCTACACAAAATTAGCTGAGCATCTTTCACATTCACTGCCAGATGAATCGGCACTACCCTACATTGTAGAAGTTGGGGAGGTCATTTATATCGGTGACGGGGTTTGCAAAGTAACCGGCCTATCTAACGCTCGAATAGATGATGTATTGCGAGTCGAAACTACAGCGGAAGACGTCTTGATTTTGGTGTTGGGCATCTCTAATGAATTGGTTGAAACTGTTGTGCTTGGGGACTATTTTTCTGTGAAAAAGGGGAATTTAGTATATTCCACTCAAAGCACTTTAAAAATTTCAGCGGGAGATAAAATTCTCGGCAGAGTAGTCTCTCCCATCGGCAAACCTTTGGACGGTAGAGGCGAAATTGAAGGATCAAAAATGATGTCAGTAGAAAGACCTGCCCCTCCAGTATATACAAGAACTCCAATTGTTGACCAGCTAAAAACTGGTTTTGTTGTAACTGATTCAATCATTCCTGTTGGTAGAGGACAGAGAGAACTTGTCACAGGAGATAGAAAAACCGGTAAAACCAGATTAATGATAGATGTGATATGCAATCTAAAGGAAGAAAATGTAGTTTGTGTATATGTGGCTATTGGCGCTCAAAAAGCAAAGGTTAAATCTATTGCACAATATCTTGAAAAACGAGGCGCTTTATCATATACCGCCATCATAATGGGTAGCTCAGACGATCCCCCATCCTTAAATTATCTTGCCCCATATTCAGGTTGTGCTGTAGCAGAGTATTTTGCTGACTCGGGTAAAGAAGCAGTAATAATTTATGATGATCTTTCTAAACATGCCAAAGCATACCGCCAAATGTCACTACTACTAAAAAGATCACCCGGCAGAGACGCTTATCCTGGTGATATTTTTTATCTCCATTCCCGCTTATTAGAAAGAGCCGCAAAGGTTGCCCCAGATTTCGGAGGCGGTTCCATTACTGCTTTCCCTATATCAGAAACACAAAATGGTGATATTTCCGAGTATATCACCACCAACTTGATGTCAATAACTGATGGCCATATATTTTTAGATGCGCAATTAATGCATGACGGCATATTACCTGCAGTTAATTCTGGTGCCTCGGTATCACGTATCGGTGGAGGTATTCAGCCAAAAGTTTTGCGTCGTTTAGGCTCGCTAGCCGGTGGTCAATTGGCCAGATACAACGAAGTTAAATCATACGAAACCATGAATACCGAGCTTACAGAGGAAACAGAAAGGGAGATTAATCGGGGCAAAAGAATATTGGAATTTTTTAATCAGCCATCAAAATATAATTATTCCGTGCCAGAGGAGTGCCTTTTACTTTATACAGTAACTTCAGGTCTTTTAGACTACATCGAACTAGATATGGTCACGGCTCTAAAAACTGAATTAGTTGA
Organism: uncultured Candidatus Saccharibacteria bacterium; assembly: GCA_964558315.1. Classification (GTDB taxonomy): domain Bacteria; phylum Patescibacteriota; class UBA1384; order XYA2-FULL-43-10; family XYA2-FULL-43-10; genus MWCM01. Next base: position 45,388 of record CAZLCL010000002.1, on the reverse strand, counting down.
TTTTTTAAGAAGCAATTTAAATCGCTTTACAAAATTAAATGATTTTTTAAGTTCTACCGGAAAAGTTGACGATAAAGACACCACTCTTCTCGACGAATTTTTAACATCGTTCTCTGCAGAGAGTAAAAGCCAAGCGGCAGGTAATCTTAAAAATTCTTTAGAAAAATATTTGGAAAAGAATAATACCAAATCTTAATATATAAATAATTACTAAATAATTTAATACTATGGCATCAATAAATGAAATTAAAGAAAAAATCGGAGTGGTAAAATCAGTTGGTGGTTTTGCTAACGCCATGCAACAGATAGCCGCTATGCGTATGATGGCTCTTAGGGATAAAGTTTTATCCTCTAAACGATTTGTAGATGAAGCGACAAAAATTTTAGCTGAATTAAATTTATATAAAGAGCTACACTACCAAGAACAGCTCGATAATAAAAAAAAGAAAAAGAAGAACGACAACCCGCCAGAAAGTGTTAAAAATATTAAAAAAGCCATTATCGTTGTGTCTTCTAACCAAGGTTTATGCGGAAAATTTAATGCTGAGATATTTAAAAAAGTTGAAAAAGAGATTTTGTCTAATAATTTAGATGCTGATTTTTTCTTAATAGGAAAAAAGGGGCAAGAGCATTATTTAACCAATAAAAAATTTCATTTTAAATTTTACCCCTACAGCTTACCCGATGACTTTGAGGCCAAAGACCTTTTAAGGCTTGTTGATATGTTCCCTTATTACGATCGCATTATGCTAGTATATACTAGATACATTAATGCAGTAAATAGAGAGGTGATGGAGACGATCTTAATTGTGCCACCCGCTAAATTTGATGAACAGCCTGATCCGAAAGAGAAGATCAAATTTATTTTTGAGCCATCTATCGAAGAGTTGATTAAAGATATCTCATCAAAATTAAGAGCCGCGACTTTTCAACAACAAATTTTGGACTCCAGACTGGCTCAATTTTCCGCTCAAATGGTTGGTATGCAAGCCGCAACGGAGAATGCCAAGACACTGCTAGATGAGCTCAACCACGATTACAACAAACAGAGAAGAAAAATGATTGACAAGAAAATTTCAGAAGTTTTTGCCGGAAGCGCATTATGGTAGAAAAAATTACTATCAATAAAATTGGGAAGATCGTCGGAATACATGGAGCGGTGGTTGATGTTCGTTTTCCAAATGAATTGCCTGATCTACATAATGCTATGGAGGTTAGGGATCATAGCGAGAGATTAATTCTCGAGGTTTTTGAGCACTTGCCCAATCACACTGTTAGATCATTAGCTATGGGCAATTCTACCGGACTAAAAGTTGGTTTAGAAGTTGAAGATACGGGAGGAGTGCTAAAAATTCCGGTTGGGCCAGAATTACTGGGGAGAATTGTTAATGTTTTTGGCGATCCGGTTGATAACAACGGTCCAATAAAAACAAGCGAAATGCATCCTGTATATAAACCCAGTCCTAATTATTTAGATGTAAATACTTCAGACACCATTATCGAAACTGGCATTAAATCTTTAGATTTTTTAACTCCTTTCATCAAAGGAGGAAAAACCGGTTTTTTCGGAGGTGCTGGAGTAGGTAAAACACAGCTTGTGACTGAAATTATCCACAATACTACCATGAAACATGGTAATAAATCTGTTTTTACTGGTGTCGGAGAACGAACCCGAGAGGGCAATGAGCTTTATCTCTCTTTAAAAGACACTAATGTTTTGCCCAATGTAGCAATCGTTTTAGGTCAGATGAACGAATCACCCGCTATGCGCTTTCGCACACCACTTACCGGCATTACTATTGCCGAGTATTTAAGAGACGCTAACAAAAATGATATTTTACTCTTTGTTGATAATATTTTTCGATTTATTCAAGCTGGTATGGAGGTATCAATTGTTTTAGGAAGAATTCCTTCCGAAACAGGATATCAATCCACTCTAGCTTCGGAAATTGGCGAGGTTCAAGAAAGAATTGTCTCTACCCCAGTCGGTTCAATCACCTCTGTTCAAGCAATATATGTGCCGGCAGATGATTTTTCCGATCCAGCTATTCAGGCAATTTTTTCACATCTTGATTCTGTTGTAGTTTTATCCAGAAAAATTGCACAGCAAAAAATTTATCCTGCCATGGATCCGCTTGAATCGTCCTCGACCATTGATGCAGAAGTATTAGGAGAAAAACATTACAAAACACGCAGAAACGCCATGAAACTATTAGAGCGTTATCGCTCGCTTCAAAACATCATTGCCATATTGGGCGAGGACGAATTGTCAGAAGCGGAAAAAGTTACAGTGCAAAGAGCAAAAAAATTGCTAAAATTTCTCTCCCAGCCTTTTTTCACAGCTGAAAAATTTACGCAGGTTAAAGGCGAATATGTGCCGGTAAATGAGACTGTCGAGGGCATAGAAAAAATTTTAAACGGCCAATACGATGATTTTTCGGATGAACCATTTTATATGGCTGGAAATATTCATTCAGTCGAAGAGAAGTGGCAAAAATTGAAAGGATAAATTTTATGGCTGAAGAAGCTGTTAATAATCAAAGCCCCCCTACACCCCCCGAGATTGACTCATCTCGACCATTGCCTGAGAGTGTAGATATTGAAATTATAAATTTAGATAAAGTGTTGCTGGAGACTAAAGCTATATCAGTTATAGTGCCCGTGCCATACGGTAATTTAGCATTATTGGCCGGTCATACACCAATTTTTACAAAGCTGGTAAAAGGCACAATCATTGTTAACCAACAAGATGGGAAAAGCTCGAAATTCGATATTGAAAACGGCATAGCCAAAGCCACTCAATATAAAATAACAATTTTAATTGGTTTTTAGCAGTGCTAGACAGCCTATTTAATTACTTAAACAATTTTTGATAATTATTAAATAATCCACAGCATATTCTATTGACACATCATTTCAAGTAACATATCATGGTATTTAGTAAATGAAAATATAATTATTTTAGTCCTAGAAAAAAGGAGGAAAAGAGAGGGATACGTTTTTTACATGGTGTTTGAACCCGATTAAATTACTTATTAATCGCGTATAAGATTGTTTATAAATAATTAGGAAATTAATTAGAAGGAGGAGGTAGATGACTAACATCTCCAAAAAGGTTCTTTCGCTGGCGATCACCTTGATCATGGTGTTCTTGGCTTATACGCCAGTGAATGCGGCCATGCTTTACAACGCTAAGGTTACTTTAAGTAATCCAAAAGCATCAGGTTCTTCGAATTACGCCTTCAACATGAAGGTAAAAACCGCCGGTACTGTAAAAGGTATCAAGATTGCAATTTTGAAATCTCCCTCGGGAAGTGCTCAAAACCCAACTTCTTTCGATCCTTCCGGCACAACTCTTAACGAGTCACTAACAGGGCTTGCCGCCGGTTGGACTTTGGATAAAACCACAGATGCGGCTACTGACATCTTATATTTAACCAAAGCCGCTGGTGATGAACTTGCCGCAGACACAACTGTTGGTTGGCAAATTGATGGTGCTGGTAACCCACCAATTGTTAACGGTGCAAATACCGGTTGTCAACAAAACACCACCAACGCTTCAGCTGGCACTTGCTACATTAAAATTATAACTTTCAACACAGAAACCGTAGCCACTATGCAAGCCGAAACAGCCGGCAATATTTTAGATCAAACTGTAATTGGTTTTACCGTAGTATCTGGCACAAGTGTAAGTGCCACAGTTGATCCCACATTGGCCTTTACAGTAGTGGGCGTAAACTCAGGTACCGATATCAACGATGCAGGTGCTGTTACCACTGCTTCTGTTACTTCATCTTTTGATACAATTACCTTTGGTAATTTGACGGTTGGCACACCAAAAACTGCTGCACATAATTTATATGTAAAGACAAATGCTCAAAACGGTTACGGTGTTACCATAAAATCCACCACCGATACCGTAGATGAAGATGGAGTTCTGCAAGGTCAGTATTCTGGCAACAATATCGACGGATACGGAGGCGACGCCACTTGGACTACTCCAGTAGTATGGGCTTCCCCAGATTCTACAACTGCCAATACAGACTCCGGTGTGTTTGGTGTAAATAGCCACGACACCGATACGGTATTTACCGGTGCAAATGCAAATAATTGGGCGGCTGTTCAGAACGAAACCTATAGAACAATTATGTCTTCTTCTGGTCCTGATTTAGGCACTGCCGCAACTTTAATTTCTTTCGCCATTGAGGTAAATGTCTATCAGCCAGCCGATACATACACCGGCACATTCCTTTACAACTGTGTTCCAACTTATTAATTCAGTTCTTGGAATAAAAAACGCTCGGATTTACCCGAGCGTTTTTTATTCCATAATAAAGCTTTATGCTCTCAATGCTTATCTGCCATATATTTATAAGTAGTTACATTTTAGGTATAATGTAATAGTAAACTTGAATGATTTTTACCACAAAATGTTGAAAAAATATCTATATAAAATCCAATTGATATATAAATATTTAAACCATGCCCTTTATCAGATGGTGGTGTTTTTCACAATTCTAATCTTGCTTTCTTTTACTGCTTTGTGTTTATTCTTGAACTCCGACAAAGTAATTGCCGATAATAGTATCCCATCTGCTTTGGGTAATAAGGAGATATTGTTATCTCGAAACGAACAATTAAAAAATGGGCTTTCTACCCCAACATCCTTAGTTAGCAAAGACATCTCCGGCGCCTACTCGGCCAGCCCAGATGAAATCGAGGTTGTAAGTGATAGGACCGAGAATTTTAAGCGCTTTCAAGTTGGCAATACAAATACATATCGCACTGTAGGCCAAATAAGCCCAATTCATTACCGATTAGATCCATTTGACGATGCAGAATATTTTAAAGAGATTGATTTAACAATAAAAAAGCATTTGGAGGGGGATGGCAGTATTGTTGATAATGATGGCAATTATGCAGTAGAAAACAATGGTTATCAAGTAAAATTTTGGAATTTAAAAACTATAAATAATCAAGACGTCAGTTATATTGCTAGATTTATACGCGCCGGAAAATATATTGAAATGGCTCCAATCTCTCTTGTGTATGAAAATTCTAAAAATGAAAGGCAATTAATCTCTAACCCTGTTTCAGGAGTAACTCCGCAAATCAACAACGATGAATATAATATCACTTGGAAGGATGCTTTTGGCGCAGGCTTAGATTTCCGATATAATGTTTCACCCAATCTCTTTTTTAAAACATTAATTGTTAATAACCAGCAAGCTCTGCCAACACCAGAAATTAGCACAGACGGCTTAAAGCTAAAGATAATCATGTCTCTAAAATGGGATCAAAAAATTAAAAATTCCAAAAAATTTGCCGAAAATTTCAATGAGAGTTCTTTAAGCGCTAATGATTTAACTACAGAATTAAACACAGAATTAAGTAGCGAAGATGAAAATAAATATAAAAAATCATTATCAGAAGAGGAATTATCAGATACTAATAATATCTCTTTTTTAGATGACAATAATCGAGCCATCTGGTGGTTTAGACAACCTAAGGCTTGGGACAACTCTACCGAAAAAAATATATATAATCTTGATCAATCAATGCAAAGAAAAGGCAACAGTATTTTTTTGGAGGTTTCAATTGATAAAACAACTATTGATTCTCCTCTAAACCAATATCCATTTTATCTGGATGCTTCCATCTCTGAAGAACAGGTATCTGCCAGCAATAACGACGCTAGGAATTGGAATTCCTTAGACAACGGTGGCTCTTGGCCTGGCGATGGAAATTACAACGACACCGAGACTACCAGCAAGATTGGCTCTGATGGTTCTGGAGAAACGGCTGGATATTATCTTTTTGGAGCCAGATTTACAACCGTGCCAATCCCTGAGGATGCATATATTGACAGCGCCTCGCTATCTTTACAATCAGCTCAAACTGCTAGTAAATCGCTAGATATTGATATATCAGCGGAAGATTCCGACAGCTCTAATGCATTTGCCTCTTCTACACATGAGCCTTACGATGCCTATCTAAGCAAAACTTCAGCTACCTATAGATATAATCCCGGTGCAACTTCTTACTCCGACGAAAGCTGGTTTCAAATCAGTGGCTTATCATCTGTAGTCGCTGAAGTAGTCGGTCGCACTAACTGGGAAAGTGATAATGCGATCTCTTTTATTATTTATAATCACGACACAACTCCGCAAGAAAATTTGTCTGTTTATACTTATGACGAGACTGGCAACGTATCCGGCCCCAAACTTAATGTTTCATATACTGCCTTATACACTCCGACCCTAGAGTTTACAATCGAAGGCGTATCGGCTGAAGAAACACACAATGGTATTACTACAGATGTAGGAAGTTCATTCTCCGAAATTCAGTTTGGTAAGTTAGAGCTTTCAACACCAAGATATGCCGCCCACAAATTAACCGTGACAACAAATGCGGTTTATGGCTATTCCGTATTTGTAAAGCTTGACGGCTATATTCAAGGTATTTATCCAACTAATAAAATTGATCCTTTCGGTGCAGACGGAGTGAGTTGGTCATCTCCTCAATTATGGTCAACTCCAGATGGCACGACCGCAAACTCAGATACCGGTTGGATAGGAGCCAACACAACTGATACACGTGTTAACGGATGGGCCAGTGGAACGAGTGGGAAATTCGGACCTTTAAGCTCCACGGCTCATGAAGTTATGGAATCGGAAGATGCCGACACCGGAACCACAGCTTATGTTTCTTATGCCATTGAAATATCGGAAAAACAACCACCAGATGTCTATAGCGGCACAATAATTTATAATATTTTACCTACTTACTAATTTATTGACCCAACACACACTCTCCAAAGATAGTGTTTTGTGTAACTTTTGTGCTAATCCCCTTAAATGTAGAGATTTTGGCATAATCTTTATCGAGCACAAGATAATTGAAACCAGGCTTTAATAAAATGGCAGAGACCTGTGCTAAATTAATATCTGTAAGCGTATTGGTTTCTAAATCTTTTGTTACACAGCTAAAAATTATCACCCCTTGGTTTTTGTTAATTGATTTGTCAAAAACAACATCACAAAAACCGTTTTCCGTATCAATGCTTTTAATTTCAATCTGAGAAGAGTCGTAATTGATAGCGGCGCTAATTGTATCTACCCCACCGCCCAGATCTCGCAAATTTAGGTCAAATGTAAATAAATTACCAGCCGAAATATAATTTGGCGCAGAAAGAGACAAATACGGCTCAAGATCAGGGCTAATAATTTCTGCATTTTTTGTTTCACTCCCCATGTCATACTGATAATATTTTATAAATGATTGCCATGATATTAACAATATGATTATCGAGAAAACACTAACTTCTGTAACGATCTCTGCATATTTGTGTTTACGCTGGCTTTTATTAAAAATACTCTTTTCGCGATTATTGGCGATAACTTGATGCGGATAATACAATCTCACAATAACAATTCCAGCAATGCATAAAAGTGTAGTCAGCAATATATTTATAAATAAAAGTTGCTGGTAGTCACCAAATTCTTTTGCAATAGTGATTAAGATGCCATCGAAAAAAGTTTTATCTTTATAAGTTAATATCTTTTTGCCGTCATAGTTAACAACAGATGTTCCGTTTTTTAATCCTTCAGTCTTGTTTAGAGCCGTAATTATCTTTTGCTGTTCACTGTTTTTGGGTTTAGACAAAAGATCTTCACCGAACGATATAAACCAGATATCTTCGATACTAGAGGAGATTGCTTTTTTAAGAGAGTTTCCGGTAAAAATCTTTGCAATTTTAGTGCCATCTTGTGCAACAATGTCAGAAGATGAAACCAAAAAATGATCGGTAGAATAATCAATTATTTGAGTCTCGCTTTGGCTATCTTGCCAATCCCCAAACAGTTGTCCACAATCATCACCTAGATTTTTGGGATTGTCGGCGCGAGCGATTACCTTATCATCTAAGTCGCACACAACCAGAAGATCTTTATCATTTGTGACCATTACATTTTGTGAATATTCCAACAAATCTTGGAAACGCTTGCTTTCGATCAACTGTTTAATAAAAATGTCTTGGGCAATTTTATCGCTATGCTCGATATTCAATGACATTTTTTGGTTTAAATCATTGTTGATTGTCTGAGCCGATTTTTGCATATCTTCATAATACTTGTTTTGCAACATCCCTTGACTCACAAAAAATAATACCGGCTGAAGCACAATTACCACTAAGCCGACAATCATAGTCTTTAATAAAATATTTTTTTGATTAAGGTTAAAACCTCTCTTCCAAATAAAATAAATTAGACTCACCAAATAAATCGTCCCACAAGCAATAAATAGATAAGAAAGAGAATTCTGCAAAAAATAATAATACAAAATCACAGATATTATTAACAACAGCGCACCAATAATAGATTGCTTTCTCGCGCCTAAAGATAATAGATATTGAAAGAGTATTAAGGCTATCAATAAAAACAAATTAGCCGGAGCAATATATGGATAAATCACAATTACGGTTGATATCAATATGGCGATGACCAACTCAAATAAATATTTTCGCATAAAAACAGATAGGTGTCTCATATTAATTAGCCGAAATAAAATCTAAAGTATCCAACATTTTTTGAACTCGCTTTTGGTCATCCACATCTTCGCTCGATTCAAAAGTTTTATACCAAATTTTGAATATCCCATTATCATATTTTGATAAATAAATATTTCCCTTAACTGGCAGATCTTCATCTAATATCATATGTATTGTATCTTTACCACGAATAACCAGTTTTTCTTGCTGATACTGAATATTTTTTGACATCTCTGCGGCATATTCATCAAGAGACAGAGCTGTCTCAACTTTTTCAATTTTTAATAAGAAACCATCTTTACGTAAAAACCAAACATTGTTGCTTCCTACAGGTTTAAGACGATAAGAGGTATTTTTAGGATAATCAATAGATATTCCGATCTCGGGATCTTGATAATTTAACCATGTTGTTTCTTCGTATGGAGCGTCAACATATGCTTCTTTATATTTTGTTCTGGGGTCATGATTCGCAAACTCATCCGGGACTTCTTGCAATTTTGCGTTCGCGTTACCACTTGTCACCGCTTGGACCGCTTTAGAAGTATATGTCTCTCTTAATACTTTGGCGTTCATTAATTTAATCGTTAGCACGCCACCCGCTATCAACAATAACACGACTGCAGAGCCCACGACCATTCGGCCGGTATGACCCATTTTTTCATTATTGTGACTGCTATCATCAACATGACCCTTTACCTTTGGCTTTTTCTTTTTGAAAATATTTTTAATGTTAGCGATACCACTTTTTTCTTTTTTCTTCTGATTCTCCTCTTCTGCGATTGCAGTTTTAGCATCACTTTTGGCGGTGTCAACAGAAGACATTTGCTGGTTGTTGGCTGGCGTAACTTCAGGCGTGGGCTCAATAGCCAAAGGCGGAGTGGCGCCAGCCTGCTGTTCAGCGCTCGGCATACTTGGCTCTTGTTTGGCTTCCTTGCCATCAACCGCATTTTGTTGAGCCGTATTCAATGGGGTTGTTGGTTGTGTCGGGGCATTTTGAATATTAATATCAGATTTTGTATCGCTAATATTATTTTTTTCGTTATTCGGCAAACCTGTATTAATTGCTTTATCTTCAGTAAAGCTTGATTTATTTTTTATTTTACGAGTGCGTTTAAATAATTTTTTTGCAAATACTAGCGGTCCAGCATTGTCTTTTTTGTTTTCGGCTAATTGATTATTTTCGTTTTTATGAAGATCTGCGATATTCTCAATTCGGCTATCTGGCTCTGTTTTATCCGCCATTGTCTGAAAAATACTTTCGCCCTCTAAAGCTAAAAG
>CAZLCL010000002.1:24187-35462 GCA_964558315.1 uncultured Candidatus Saccharibacteria bacterium | reverse complement strand
ATGAGTTTCTTTGTGTTCTAAAGATTTTAGTGAATTATCAACTTTTTGTTCCAGTCTTTCCGCTGTTTTGACCAAATTATCCTTTAGAGTGCCTATTATATCTTTTAAAGAGCCAATCTCTTCGTGATATTCATTCAATTCCTGTCTTAACTTATGGTTTTCTCTCTTAATTTTTTCGGCCTCCTCTACCTCCTTCTCCAGCCTGGCTCTTTCCAAGTTGTCTTTTTTCTCAATTTCAAGTTTCGCCCGAGCTTTTTGCAACTCAAAAAGCGAAGCTTGAGCCTTCGATAATTGGTCTTCAATGGTAGAAATCTGAGAATCTAGACCGCGAGTTTTCTCTTCCTCCTCCACAGAAGAAACAATAGAAGTTGCTTGAACTTCTCCCTCATCTTTATCTTCTGCCATATTATATATATTTTACCTGTTTTACTGTGGTAATGCAAAAGATAATATTGTAAAAAATTATTTAAAATTGCTTTGTGAGATTCATAATTGTATACTTATATTGATTATTAACATTTGTCTTAAACTATGAAAAAATTTATCTACCTCATTTTGATATTATTTATCTTTCATTTGGGTCTTATACCGAGCGTTGTTCGGGCACAGAGCGAATCAGAAAACCCCAATTCAACAATTACTGTTACTCCTGCAAAATTTGACTTAAGCGGAGCTAAAGGTGAAACCATAAAACAATCTTTAAAAATCTCTAATAATGGAGTCGAGGACTATATTTTTGCGATTTCCATTGATAATATCTCCGCTACCGGTGAAAACGGAGAAGTAATCATTGGAAGTAGTAATCCGAATTTATCGAATCTTTTATCCAGCTGGGTAAAATTTGACCAAACAAGCGGAACCATTAATGGCGGACAAACTAAAGTAATAAACTTTGAAATAATAATTCCAGAAGATACGGAAATTGGCGGGAAATACGCTTCAATCGTGATTAGTATGGATAAAAGCCACCGAGAACCGGGATCTTCACAAGGAGTTGCAAAAATTGTTTCATTAATTTTGTTAACCATTTCTGGAGGTTTCGAAGACAACGCCAAAATTCAGGAATTTAGCTTTACAAAAGAGGCTGATTACTATGATTTTTTCATCAGATTTCGAAATTTGAGCGTCAATCATATCAAACCCAGTGGTTCTATCGTGATCAGCAATTTTTTTGGTAAAAAAGTCGCCGAGTTAAGTTTGAACGGCGATAACGTTCTGCCGGGAACTACCAGAAAAATTAGTTCTAAGTGGGTTCCCAATAAATATTTATTTGGGTATTATACTGCCGCGGTTGTGGCAAACTATGGCACAAATCAATCCAAAACCGCAACTTCTTCATTTGTTTTTTATTCATTCCCGATCATCGGAGTCATATCATTTATTGTGCTTTTGGTAGTAATTATCGTCTTGTTATTTACTTTTAAAAGAAAAATCAGCTCCAAGATTAAAAGAAGCCGACTTAAAAAAGATTAATTTGATGCTTTGGCCAGTAAAGGCTTATATACCAATTCAATATAATCCCTTAGCATCCTGTCTGATCCAAATTTGTGCAGAATATTCTCTCTAGACCACTCCATTTTTTCTTTCCAAATTGAATTCATCTTGGCCCCTCGTAGATGTTGGTAGTAAAGAGGCACAATATGATTTGAAATTGTATCAATTAAACTCAATGATATATACTTATCGTCAAGTTTAAAACCGATTTTTTCTAAATCTACCTCCGGAAGCCAACCATCATTTGTTGAACACTGCAGAACTCCATTAAGAGCCGCCTTCATGCCACTTGTGCCGCAAGCTTCCAACCCAACAATCGGCGTATTTAACCAAATGTCGCATCCACACACCATTAACTCTGAAACCGATGTCGAGTATTTATCTAAAAAAACCATGTTGCCACGAAATGTATCACTGGCAAATTTTTGCAATTGGTTTATTAAAAAACCACCTTCACTATCATCGTAATGCGGCTGACCAGAAAATAAAATTCTAAGAGGTTCTTTTTTATTTTGAGTAATCTTTTTTAAGGCTGAGATATTTTCGAATAAGCTAGTTGGCCTTTTATACGAAACAATTCTCCTGGCCCAACCGATAATTAAATCATTCTCTCTCCACTTTACTCCACTCTGCTTTTTTATATAGCCTATTAAAGCCTTTTTATTTTTTGCGTGCGCCGAAACAATATCGTCGTTACCAACGCATCTGTCCCATCTTTGCAGATTAACCCCATTGGTTACATTTTTTGTATCATAATCAGGCCAATGCTTGCGAGCTACTTGAGAGTGTAATTTACTTACTCCATTAATTATCCCTGCAGAATTTAGAGCCAAAAAGGTGGTTGAAAAAACTTTTTTATTCTTTTTGTCTAAACCCGATGCTAACATTTTTTCTATGTCTAAATCATTCTCGTTAGCATATTTTTTTAACATTTTTTTGATTAAATTCAAATCAAATACATCGTGTCCACCAACCACTAAGGTATGGTTTGTAAAAGCAATCCGATCTTTAGACAATTTACTCGCTAAAGAATAGTTGCATTTTTTTTCTTCCATGATACGGCTTGTCACTTCATAAAATAAAAAGGCGGAGTGTCCTTCGTTCATATGATAAATTGAAGGCTCGATATTTAGTTGATGCAGTAGCTTGGCTCCGCCAATACCTAGTATTAGTTCCTGCCTTATCCGTTTTTCTGGCTCCACTACATATAGAAGATCAGTAATCTCCCGCTCCTCCTGACTATTTTCTTCGACATTAGTATCCAAAAGGTAAACCGGAATTGTGCCGGAGTTATAGATCCAAACTTGAGCATAAACCGAAGAAACACCAATAGGCACAGAAACTTTTATTCTTTTGCCGCTAATATCCAAAAGGGGTTTTAAGTCCATCTGTTCTGGAATATTTTTTACGCAATAACTTTCGCTTCCCGAATAACATTTTTTATTATAGAATAAGCCCACCGCAACCATTGGAAAATTTTGCTGTTCGGCTTCCATGACATAATCGCCAGCAAGCACTCCCAATCCACCGGCATAAATCGGCAAATTACCCGGTAAAGCATATTCCATACAAAAATAGGCCACGGGGTGATCGGCCAGCTTTTGATATAAAGAAGACAAGCTTCTTTGTTCCTTCCATTTGTAAAAATCGCTCATAATAATATGATATATTATCTAAATTAATTTGAAAAGCTGTTGTTGTGATAATTATGATATTGTGAGAAAATGTAAATGAAGGAGGGTGTCTTTAATGCCAAAAAAAATTAGTGTTTCTGTGGGTTCTCCTTATCCACTCGGAGCCACAGTAAAAAAAAGAGGGGTAAATTTTTCGATATTTTCTGAAAATGCCACCAATATAGAACTATTACTCTTTAACTGTAAAAGCATTAAAAAACCATATAAAGTCATTCCGCTTACCGGTAAACATCACACTTATAATTTTTGGCATGCTTTTATCGGAGGATTATCATCCGGAGCTCTCTACGCATTCAGAGTTGACGGTCATTATGAACCCGAAAACGGCCATCGTTTTAATAAAAATAAAGTGCTTATTGATCCCTACTCAAAAGGTATAGATTACTCTATTTGGGATAAAAATAAATCAATTGATGATTCCGATAATGTTGATTGCTCGCTTCGCAGTATTGTTGTAGATAATCGCAATTATAATTGGTATGGCGATGCGCCGCTAAATAAATCTATAGAAGGGACAATAGTCTATGAAATGCATGTGGGTAATTTCACTAAATCTTCCGATTCGGGTGTTAAACATCCAGGAAAATTTAAAGGGGTCATAGAAAAAATTCCCTATTTAAAATCTCTCGGCATTACAGCGGTAGAACTGATGCCGATTTTCGATTTTAGCACCGGTGATGAAAAAAATATTTGGGGATACGGCACTTCATCTTTTTTTGCTGTTGACGCCAGATACTGCACTTCAAAAGATAAAACCAAGCATATTAATGAATTCAGAGATATGGTTAGGGCATTGCATAAAGCCGGTATAGAAGTAATTTTAGACGTTGTATTCGGTTGGACACCGGAGGGAGACCAGAGCGGGCCGACTTACTGCTTTAAAGGAATTGACAACTCGGTTTATTATCATCTCTCTGCACAAGACAAGCGATATTACATGAATTACTCCGGATGTGGCAACACGCTTAACTCTAACCATCCCGTAGTATCGAAATTGATTAAGGATTGCCTGGAATATTGGGTGATCGAGAATCATGTAGATGGTTTTAGGTTTGATGAGGCCTCATTGCTCTCCAGAGATGTAGATGGAAACGTTATGAAATACCCCACCGTTCTTTGGAATATTGATATGAGCGAAAGATTGGCTCAAACCAAGATATTCGCTGAACCATGGGACGCAGGTGGTGCCTATTTGGTCGGAAAATTTCCCGGCTACCGCTTTGTGGAGTGGAATGGGCGATATCGAGATGAAATGAGAAGATTTGTCAGGGGCGACATGGGGCTTGTTCCTTCTATAGCTGGCAGAATAACCGGTAGCGCCGATCTTTATCAACATACCGGAAGGTTACCGCTTAACAGCTTAAATTTTATTACCGCTCACGATGGTTTTACCCTATACGACCTAGTTTCTTATAATGAAAAACACAATCAAGCTAATGGCGAAAATAATCAAGATGGGATTGAAAATAATTTTAGCAATAATTACGGCGCCGAAGGAGATACAAATGATAAAAGTATATTATTTTTTCGATTCCGTCAAATTAAAAATTTTTTAACATTACTTTTTTTGTCAAAAGGCATTCCCATGATTAGTATGGGTGACGAAATAGCCAGAACTCAGTTTGGCAACAACAACACTTATTGCCAAGACAATCAAACTTCATGGTTTAACTGGACAAATCTGCAAACAAATCAAACACTTTTATCATTTTTTAAAAAAATTATAAAATTTAGACAGCTTCATAAATTTTTTTACGATAACGATTCCTTTACTAACTCCGATAAGAACGGCTGGCCAGAAATTGCTTTTCATGGTTGCCAGCTTAACTCTCCGGGCTGGGATAATACTTTATCAAGAGTTTTATCATTTACTCTTGGAAACAAAATTCATGTTATGATCAATATGGACGACAATGGATTAATTTTTGAAATTCCGGAGCTAGCTAACAGTAAGTGGAAAATTGCTATAAACACAGCCGAAGAAAACGAGGGGATATATTTAGATGGACAAGAATTAGATTTGCCAGACTGCAGAAACATCTATGTGGAAAACAAAAGTATTATCGTTTTGGTTTCAAAATGTTAAATTATAAACAAGCAGAAGAAAACACAAGCGAATATCTTATTGTCCTAGATGGATTAGATTTTTTATGATTAAAAAAATAAAATTATTTAAAAAATCCATTCTTGACTCAACACCAAAAAAGGCTGGGGTAAGGAATAAAAAACCGAGCAAAACTCAAGTAAAAAGCACATCTTTAAAATCAAAAACGGTAAAGAATAAGACTGATAAGAGACAACACAAAGTTTTAATGTTCGGTTGGGAATTGCCACCATTTAATAGTGGCGGGTTAGGTGTCGCATGTTACGAACTAGCCGAATCGCTATCGGGAAAGAATACTAAAATAACCTTTATTTTGCCTACTAAACACGATATAAAAATCCCCTTTATGGATGTTGATTTTGCTGTGGATAACCACTCCAATAAATCAAATCATTTTTCTTCTAAAAGCGTATCAGTTCAATCTATTGATTCTCCATTATCGCCTTATTTAAATGAAAAAAGTTATTTTGAAACAATAAAAAACCATGGCAATAAAGGGAACAGTAATCAGATTTATGGAGATACATTAGTTGATGAGGTTTACCGATATGGGGAATCCGCCGCGAAAATTGCAGAAACTAAAGAATTTGATGTAATCCATGCTCATGATTGGCTCTCTTTTCCGGCAGGAATAAAAGCCAAAAAAGTATCTCACAAACCCCTTATTGTCCATGTCCATGCGCTTGAATACGATCGTTCACATGAATTCGGTGTCAACCCGCAAGTATGCGCTATTGAAAAAGCAGGAATGGATAACGCCGATAAAGTTATTGCAGTCAGTGCTTATACAAAAAGCAGGATAATAAAATTTTATGGTATTCCTGAGGATAAAATTGAAGTTGTTCACAATGGGATAAAATTTAGTCACAAACCAACCAAAAAGCTATCTCTAAAATCAATAAAAAGTGGTGGCAAAAAAATGGTTTTATTTGTCGGCCGCATAACCTATCAAAAGGGCGTTGATTACTTAATCTCAGCCGCATATAAAGCTTTGCAGATTAACCCTAAAATAATTTTTATGATTGTCGGCTCAGGAGATATGACATATCAGATTATCGAACAAGCCGCGCATTTTGGAATATCAGATAAAGTCTTTTTTCCGGGCTTTTTAAGGGGCGATGATCTCGAAAATATCTACAGATCAGCCGATCTGTATGTAATGCCCTCCGTTTCTGAGCCGTTCGGGCTAGTAGCGTTGGAAGCTCTTTCCAATAAAGTTCCGGTAATTGTGTCCAAACAATCTGGTGCGGCTGAAGTAATCAGACACTCCTTAAAGGTAGATTTTTGGGACACTGATGAGCTAGCCAATAAAATTATTGCAGTTATTAACAATCCGAGTCTTAGAGAATCGTTATCGCGATACGGCCACAAAGAGGCACTTAACTGCACTTGGGATAACGCCGCAGATAAATGCATTGCGCTCTATAACAAGCTTTCGATAGCTAGCAGTATATGATACCATATTTTTAATACTCATTAATTTTTAGTTTTTAGTTTTTTAATTATGCCAGCAATATGTTTTTATTTTCAGGTTCATCAACCCTATCGAGCAAAAAAATATTCTATTTTTAATGTTGGTAAAGATCATGACTATTTTTTAAGCTCAGAAGATCGTCTTAGCAACGAAAAGATTTTTAACAAAGTTGCGGAAAAATGTTATTTACCAGCTAATAAAGTTATACTAGACTTGTTAATTAAGCATCCCGAGATGAAGGTATCATATTCACTTTCGGGTGTTTTTATTGAACAAGCAGAAGAATTTAATCCTGCCGTATTAGATTCTTTTAAGAAACTTGTTGATACTGGAAGAGCCGAAATTCTCGAAGAGACATATCATCACTCTTTGTCTTTTTTGTATTCAAAAGATGAATTTCGCCATCAAATAAATCTGCATAGTCAAAAAATTGCTAAACATTTCGGCGTTAAACCAAAGGTCTTTAGAAACACTGAATTGATCTATAGTAACGATGTAGCAAAAGAGGTAGAGGGCTTGGGTTATAAAGGAATTATCGCTGAAGGTGCAGATCATATACTAGGCTGGAGAAGCCCAAATTTTGTTTATAAAGCTAAAGGTGCAGATAATATTAAATTGCTTTTAAAAAACTACAAGTTGTCCGACGACATAGCTTTTCGTTTTTCTAACAAAGGCTGGAATAATCACCCTCTTACGGCAGAAAAATTTTCTAATTGGGTTAATGATCATAACGGCAATGGCCACTTGATTAATCTTTTTATGGATTATGAAACTTTTGGGGAGCATCAATGGGAGAGCACCGGAATTTTTGACTTTTTATTTCATCTACCAAGCCAAGTTTTAAAACATCCAGACAACGGTTTTGTTACTCCAAGCGAGGCGATCGAGAAATATGACCATTCCGATGAGATTGATTTCCCCCACTATGTGTCTTGGGCAGATACAGAGAGAGACCTTTCGGCATGGTTATCAAACTCCATACAGAAAGATGCCGCTAAAAAAATTTATTCTATAGAAAAGGATATTCTAGCAAGTAACGATAAGCAACTAATCGAAGATTGGCGTAGACTTCAGACATCAGATCACTTTTATTACATGTGCACAAAATATTTTTCGGATGGCGATGTTCACAAATATTTTAATCCTTATGAAACACCTTACGAAGCCTTTATTAATTACATGAATATTATTTCCGATTTGACTCATAGATTAGAACAATTAAAAATGCAGAAAAAGTCCGTAAAGAAAGACAATTCAAAAAAGAAAGTCACTAAAGTAGCTCAGAAAAAGACAAAGAGCAAAATGAGCAATAAAACTACTAAATCTTAGATGTGTTTAGTAATTTGAATCATAATACTTTGATCATTCACCCTTATATTCTCTCCACCCTCCAAAGATGCCGATTTGTTAATCTCGGTTGCCAGTGTTTCCTTCATAATTTCATCGGAATATTTTTGCACCGATTTAGAAATCTCTTCAAATTGAGACAAGTAATTGATTACAATTCTATCATCCACTTTTAAACCAAGTTTTTTACGCAAAGATTGAATAGCCCTAATAATCTCCCGAGAATGGCCTTCTTGCTCTAATTTTTTTGAAATAACAGTATCTAGGGTAACACTTTCGTTATCACCCTTAGTGTCTGAAATATTTTTGACATTTTTGACATTTACCTCATCAGCAATGATATTTTCCAAATCGGCCGGTAATTTAGAACCATCATATTTAATTTCATTTAACGGTTGTCTGACTTTTATGCCCTCTTTTGATCTTAAGGCCAAGCCAAGCTCAACAATATTTCTTGCCCTAGCCATCTGCTCACAAAGCTCCTGATCAATGATCTTTTTATCTGAGACAGGGTAATCTTCCAAATGCACCGATTCTTTACCTGTTAAGTTGACATAAATCTCTTCGGACAAAAATGGGGCAAAGGGGGCAAGCAATTTAGCTAAAGTAATTAAGATGTATTGTAAGGTCTCGTAAGCATTGTTTTTGTCGCTATCATTTTCCGATTTCCAAAATCTTTTTCTGCTTCTTCTTACATACCAGTTGGATAAGTTATCTACAAAGCCATAAAATTCTCTAGTCGCTCGCGATAAATCATACTTTTCCATATACTCGTTTACATTAGCGATTAGCTTTTGGCATTCAGAGATTATCCATCTGTCTAGTATATTCTGATTAGATAAATTAAAATTATCTTTCTGCTCAATACCATCAATGTCGGCATATAAGACAAAAAAATAATAAACATTCCAAATCATTCTAAATAATCCTCTTTGAAGTTCTGATAAATCTTTCTCCGAAAAATTCAAATCATTAGCCGCCACTACAGGAGACGACATAAGATAAAATCTTAAAATATCAGCTCCATATTTATCAAATATCTCCATTGGATCGGGATAATTTTGAAGTCTCTTCGACATTTTTTTGCCATCTTCGGCCTGCACAATACCATTAACAATTACATTATTGAAGGCTGGTTTGTTAAATATTCCTGTGGATAAAACATGAAGATAATAAAACCAGGCTCTAGTTTGGTCAGCTCCTTCGGCAATAAATTCAGCGGGGAAATTGCATTCAAATTTTTCTTTATTCTCAAAAGGATAATGCATCTGGGCATATGGCATGGAACCAGAATCAAACCAGGTGTCAAGAACATCTGGCACGCGACGCATCTCTCCATGACATTTGTTACAGGGAAATATTATTTTATCAACACAATGTTTATGTAAATCATTTATTAGTTCGCCGCTTTTCTCTTCGATCTCTTTAACAGAGGAGAAAGCCTCTTGATAACCACATTGTTTACACTGCCAAACAGGTATTACTGAAGCCCAGAATCTTTGCCTGCTAATTGACCAGTCTTTGGCTCCTTCGAGCCACTTGCCGAACCTACCTTTTTTAATATGTTGCGGTGACCAATTAATATCCTGAGCATTTTTTAGTAACTGAGGTTTGATTTTGGTCACATTCACAAACCAAGAACTTGTGGCATAATTTAACAAAGGAGTGTCGCAACGCCAACAGTGCGGATATGAATGTTCATATTTTTCTTTTGAAAAAAGTAAATTTTTTGAGGCCAAAAATTTAATAATTTCAATATCGGTCTTTTGCGTGTTATCGGCTGGTTTTACATGCATGCCGGCAAAATCCCCTGCCGAATCAGAAATCACCCCATCCATACCCACATGTTGGATAAATGGCAAATTTAATTCTCGGCCGAGATTCATATCATCTTCACCAAAAGCTGGCGCGATATGAACTACTCCCGTGCCTTCGTCGGTAGTTACAAAATCAGCCGCAACTATTCTCCAACCATTTTCTGCATTTTTTAGATCATTTTTATCTGAGTAATAATCGAAAAGCGGTCTGTATTGTTTACCCAAAAGATCACTCACAGGAATATCAATAATTTCGCTGTATTCCTGTTTGATCACTTCAGCCATACGATTTTCAGCTAAAATTAGATAAATTTCATTTCCGTTTTCGTCTTTTATTTTAACTTTTTTATATTTTATGTTTTTGCCAATTGCCAGAGCCACATTGCCGATTAATGTCCATGGAGTGGTAGTCCAAGCTAAAATAAAAGTCTTCGGCTCTTCAATTAATTCAAATTTTGCAACAACCGAAATATCTTTAACAATCTTGTAACCTTCGGTAACTTCTGACTGCGATAAAGTAGTTTCGCAACGAGGACAAATATGCATTGAGCGATAATCTTGATAAATTAAACCTTTGTCCCATAATTGTTTAAAAACCCACCACACACTCTCCATATAATCTTTATCCATGGTTACATAGGCATTATCCATATCCGCCCACCGCCCCAAGCGGTTAATAACTTTTTGCCATTCATCCACATAGCTCAATACTTTTGAACGACAAAAATCATTAAATTTTTCTACACCGATTTCTTGTTCTATCTGTTTTTTTGTTGTTACGCCTAATTCTTTTTCGGCAATATTTTCGATCGGAAGGCCATGACAATCCCAGCCCCATTTTCTTTCCACTTTTTTACCCTTCATACTCCAATAACGAGGCACAACATCTTTTATGGTGCTAGCTACTATATGACCGTAATGGGGCGTGCCGGTAGCAAAGGGCGGACCATCATAAAAAATATATTGATTATTATCATCTCTTTGCTCAATTGATTTCTCAAAAATTCTATTTTTCCGCCAAAAATTTAATATTTCCTCTTCCATCTGAGGCAAATCCATTTTGGGATCAATTTTTTTAAACATTTTTATCCTTTACTATAATAAAAAACACCTTTTCAAAGCGGCCGAACAATTATACGATATTATCGTATAATCTATTTCGAGGTACCAACCTGCTTAGGTGCTTGATTGTTACGTTTACGCCCGTTAGCGAGGAGTTCTAATCTTTGTCGTTCTGACAAATTTCTTCTCCCAGCGTATCCAATAATGGATTAGTTTGTTGATTACAAACTATCAACGCTTTTTACCAAAATACAACATTTCCTTATCTTGTTCAATAGACCCA
>CAZLCL010000002.1:21498-24087 GCA_964558315.1 uncultured Candidatus Saccharibacteria bacterium | reverse complement strand
AAACTCCTCGGCAATTTCTGCTTCGGATGGAACATAGCTTGAATTATTTTTATTTATTCTAACAAGCCTCCTAATTATCACCTCACGTCTTTCAGAATATGTTTTACTAATATATTTATCATATCCATCGCTACTTTCTTCAGCTTTTTGTAAACTTCGATAAGCGTTAGCATCGAGTCCCGAAACTGCTCTTGATTTAGAGATACCGCTTAATATTGTTCCGGTAATGCAGGGAAAAGCATAAGTCGAGAAACGATAACCCATTTTATCATCAAAGTTATCAACTGCATAAATTAATCCTTCAAAGGCAAAACTTTGGATATCGCCTTTTTCCACTTCTGCTGATTCTGAAAAATGATTAGCGATCCAATAAGCCAGATTCTTATTCGCCTCGATAATTTCATGCCGTAGCTTTTCTGCTGTCACAGAATCACCAATTTCTTTTCTTTTCGCTAATTCTTCAAACATCGCCAGATTCGAGCGATATTTTTCCTTAACAATATATTCCTCGCCAATCCCCGGCAATTCAACTGTCATTTTTCTCCTAAGTTTTTTGTTAAACTTATTTTGCTTTATTGGCCTTATTAGCCCCCAATACTTCAAGAAATCGTTTGAACACCCCTATATAGAGTAGAGCAACACATCGTTTTGATTTTTGATCAGGTCTATTCCAAAAGTATTATTTATCACTAGCAATCTACAATCATAACCGATTAATTTGATTGCTGATTATTTAAATGACTCAATATATTATATAATATCTAAATATTTACTTAATTTGCAAATTGTCTCTCTTTAGATTAAATTTTAAACATGAAGAAAATTAATAATCAAAATGTAATTTTTGTTGTGTCTGGCCCATCGGGAAGTGGCAAAGGCACAGTGTGTTCAGTTCTAAAAAATCGTAATGATTTGGCTTGTTGTATCTCCTGCACTACCAGAGCTAAAAGACACGGAGAAAAAAACCACATTGATTATCACTTTATCAGCGAATCTCATTTTTTAGATATTGTTGAGAATGATGGTTTTATCGAATGGGAACGCGTTCATGGCCACTGCTACGGCACAAAAAAATCTGATTTAACAGAATTATTAAAAGATAACAAAAATATTCTTTTAGAGCTTGATGTAAATGGTGCCGAGACGATTAAAAAACTGTTCAAAAATGTTGTTACGATATTTATTGCTCTCCCTAATGCTAAGGAGGGAGAAAAAAGGCTAAAAGATCGAAAAACCGAAGACAGCGAGTCTATTAGAATCAGGAGGAGTCGCTATAAACTTGAAAACAATAAATCCAAAAATTTTGATTACATAATTGTTAATCGCGACATAAAAGAAGCACAAAGTGAACTTTTAAATATAGCCTCTAAATATATAAAATAAAACAGCCCCGGGGAGAGAGCTGTTTTATTTTATATTAATGTTAAATTATTATATATCTTGGCCTCTGTGGCCTCCGCCACCATGGCCTCTTCCCATGCCTTCACCAAGATTTATACCGTATTCGCGAAGGGTATCTTCATCGAAGCCATTATCTTCCATCCACTTTTGATTTTCAGCTCTTCTGGCTTCTCTAGCCTCCTCCATGGCGGTTTGCCTATCTAATAAAAGCTGTTTCTGCTCTGCGGTTATTTTACCATCATCTACCGCTTCTTGTAGCTTCTCTTCTTGTTCTGCCTTCATTTCGGCCTGTTGATCGCTCCTGATCTCTTCCATGGCACTTTCGACAGAACTTTCCTCTATGCCTAGTTTTTCCGCTAATTGGCTGGTCATTTTTTGACCGTTTCCGAAAGAAGCAGATGCGCCAGTAGCATAGATTGTGCCCGCAATGGCGGCTACCGATAAGACAATCGCTGGAATGAGAATCTTCTTATTCATTTTCACCTCCTTTCGAATTCTATTAATTGATTATTAATCCGCTTCGACCGTTTTAAAGAGTTATGCTCCTTTTACGGATTACAATAACATCTTAAAATAAGAAACTGAGAAGTGGCTTAAATATTTTTAAGATAATATTCATTTATTTAAAAAATAGCCACCATGTTGACTATTCTTAATAAGATGATGATATTTTATGATGATAAAAAATCAGGCCTTGCTAAAAATTAGAATAAATTCGCTTCCCTTATCTGGTGAACTTTTAACTTTTATCTGCCCACGGTGCAAATCAACCAGAGAGCTCGCTATAGATAAGCCTAAGCCATAGCCGCCAATTGTATCTTTGTTTCTTGAATGATCTGCCCTGTAAAAACGTTCAAAAATGTGAGGCAGGTCTGTAGCTTTAATGCCCACTCCTTGATCTTTTATTGATATATAAGAACTATCTTTATCTTTTCCGACTCTTATAATGACTTCGGTATCACGCGGACTATACTTATATGCATTATCCAAAAATATTGAAATCAGCTCAACAATGCTATCCTTGTCGCCCATAATATATGCTTCCGATAGGTTACTAGTTAGTTTAATGTTTTTATTGGCATATACCTTTGAGAATTTCCGGGATGCTTCCTTGGCGGCTTCAACCAAAGAAATCTTTTTAAAAGATGCTTCGCTCCCACCATTGTTGTTGCCTGCCAATTTTAATAA
>CAZLCL010000002.1:17630-21398 GCA_964558315.1 uncultured Candidatus Saccharibacteria bacterium | reverse complement strand
AAAACAAGTATCAACCAATTAAAGTAAATCAAGTTAACGCTCAACCTTTTGTTGCTTTCTTTAATTTGTTGCTCTCTTATCTCCTCTAAAACACCATTGATTGACTCGAAAGAAGGCGATTCGCTTAATATTCTGTTTTGACGCCCCAACCCGCGATCAATTTCTTTAGAGGAAATTTTATATATTGCCAGACTAAAAGAAATACTAACTATCATCACAATTAGCACATAGAAAGCTGTAAGTTTTAAATAAGCTGTTTTGAAATGCATTTTTAGTTAGAAAGAATTTAATAGTCTACTGCAAACATTTTGCAATTAATTTTATCCCAAATTATGTTTCATTGACTCTATCCCCTGTTCACATTTTGCATAATACATTTAATATATCCTATTATTTTATTCTAATTGTATTATTATTGAATCCCTTATCCGTGCCGATTAGTGGAAGAAATCTGTGGTAGTGCTCTCATTATGCCATAATCTTATATCCGAAGCCCCTGACTGTCTTTATCAAATGATTGGATTTGCCGAAAGGGCGATCTATCTTATTTCTCAGATAACCGATAAAAACCTCCACAGTATTCGGCAAGATATCAGCATCATAGTCCCACACATGTTCAATAATATTGTCTTTGGTTAATACTCTGTTTTTGTTTCGCATCAAATACTCTAATAGAGCAAACTCTTTACTGGATAGCTCGATAGTCTTTCCGGCCCTTTTAACCGAAAAATTAGTTCTATCTAGCTCGAGATCGCCTAAAGAGATAATGTTGTCGGTTAAATTATTCGGGCGTCTAAGTTGTGCTCTTATACGCGCCAAAAGCTCTTCAAAAGCAAAAGGCTTGATCAAGTAATCATCGGCGCCAGCGTCCAAGCCATCCACCCGATCCGAGATCCTATCTTTGGCTGTAAGCATAATAATCGGTGTGTTGTATTTTTTCTCTCTCAAAGTCCTGCATATTTCTATTCCATCAATCTCTGGAAGCATACGATCCAATATTATTAGATCATAATTTATGGTTAAAGCATTCCCCATCCCGTCTTTACCATCATAAGAAACATCGCAAGCAAAGGCCTCTTGTTCTAGACCTTTTTTTATTGCATTGGCAATTTTTCTATCATCTTCAACTATCAATATTCTCATAGATAATAGATTATAGCATATTTCTAAGAATTAGCTGAGAAGATGATTTCTACCTGCCAGATTTTTTAATTATTGAGGCGATTCTGCAAAAATCAATTTCCTCAGTAACAACAGCCATTCTATTTGTCCAATTCCGATAATTTTCAATTCCTGGCCTATTATAGCGACGTAAATCAAATGTTAAATCACGCAACGTAATCGAGGCTAAAAAAGCCTCCGACATAAAAACCAAGCCAACAATCTGCCATACCTGATCATGATATTCTTTGGCTGGGGGCTCTACAATTTGCTTCCAAAATATCGTTTTGCGGCTTTGACGTAACTTTTTCCACCATGATGGCAGACTGTCTAAGTCGTGGTTGGAAGTCATAGCCAAGCAAAGCTCTGGATAATCAGTAATGTGAGAGTATTTTGGTATGTGGCACCATTGAGGCGATCTCATACCTGGAATATTATGTTTAAGCAGAGGATCATCAACATTTCTTTTGCTAATATAACCAAGATCTTCGGCAATAAACATGGTATCTGGGAATCTTTTAATTAATGTATTAAATAATTTATGTTTTAGAGCGGGAATATGCTTACCCATCTTCGATTTTGGCTTTATAAGGTAATATTTCCAAACTAGAGCCAAAGTATGGTCGAGTCTTAAAGTTTGGGCAATTTTTGACATAAATGCTATGGATTCAGAGTAATATTCGATTACCTCTTTGGGTCTTTGTTTGTATTTATAAACAGCATGACCCCAATATTGCACCCCAAATGGATCGCGTGGATTATTACAACCGGAAGCCATTTTTAATGAACCATCAGAATTTAGATAAAATAGATCTTGGTTCGCCCAAACTTCAGCACTATCGTGCACCGGATAAATCGGCTTATCAAAAATTAGCTTAATACCTTTTTGATAAGCATACTTGTTTAATGCAAACCACTGGCCCCCCAGCAAGTGTTGGGAAAAGAGATAAAAATTAATCTCAGAGTGAAGACTGGGATAGCTTTTTATGATGTTCTGAATACTTCCAAATTTAAATTTATTCGGCCAATTTATCCATTTTGATCGATACTTATTGCGTAACGCGCAAAAAACAGCATAAGACAGCACCTGTTCGTTGTCTTCTTCCTGCAAAAAATTTCGGCCTTTATTCTTATCAAAAAGTTGTCTTAATACTTGAGTCTTAAAGTCGTATAGTCCCCTATAGCTAACATGGTCTAGTGTCCCCTTCTTGATCTTTTGTAATAAATTTTTATCTATTTTGCTTAAATCAATCTCTGTGTTTAAATGGTCTAAAGACAAAAATATAGGGTTGTAAGAGAATATACTTCTGCCCATGTAAGGACAGGGATTATGACCGGTATCTTGAATTGGTGTAAATTGCAGATATTTAAACCCTGCTTTACTAGCTTTATCAACTAAAGGGTATATATCACTAATATCCCCCCCGCAGTATTTACTGTTTTGGGACTTTAAATAAATCGGGCTATGCACATCTAGGATTGCGTAACGGCCTGATTTAATCTCTTGTTTTTCCATCAAAAAACATTCATTAATATTTTTCAAAAAGTAATATATTTATTATACCAAAAAAGATTCTTATATATAAAAAAGACAGCAATGGGCATCAGCCCCAATACGAAACCACTAGAGAACGCATTTCATTGCAAAAAACAAACTAAAGTTGTGCTCAAGAGGTTTAAGTCCACGCTTTAGCGCTTATACAAACTGAAGTTTGATCTCTATGAGGCAGATAACACACTTTAGTGTGCTTGGTATAAACTAAAGTTTATATCCAAAAATTCGGTTTTCGGATTCAGGCGCATCACCCCTTGCATAATATTAATAAATATGATATGATAATAAAGTTCGTTAGACAATTGTTCTATAGATTACCGATTTAAATAAATTTCGACGTTCTATACAGCAATTTATGTCCGTTAAAAGGGCAAACGAAATTTATTATTTATCGGCAATTTTTTTGTTGTCGAAAAAGGAAATCAAATGCAAACCATGCGAAGATCTCAAAAAACTAACAGCTTTAGGGGCAATCGCTTCGGCAGTTATCAAAAAAGTTCTGGATCTGGCCACTCAGCAAAGCTTAGTTCTAATAAATTTAGCGCAAACTCACAAAGAGTCATTCAAGATGATCATGGGCAAAATACGCACTCAAAACAGAGTGGTTTTAAGCGTAGTTCTGGAGGCGGAAGAGCAAGGCAAAGAAACTCACGCAGATTCTCGGAGAATATCGACATCTCAAAATTTATTCAACGCGCTCCAATACAGGATAATAAACCAAAATATTTTGCCAAGAATAGTTTTGAAGATTTTGATTTTTGCAAAACCCTAAAGAGTAATTTAGAAAAAAAACAATATACTATTCCCACACCGATACAAGATCAATCCATAAAATATATTTTAGAGGGGCGTGACTTAATCGGTTTAGCTAACACCGGCACAGGTAAAACCGCCGCTTTTTTGTTACCCATGATCGAAAAAGTCCATAAGAACCACTTCGAAAAAGTTTTAATAATCGCGCCTACTAGAGAGTTAGCTCTGCAGATAGATAATGAATTAAAATCGTTTTCCAATGGCATGAAAATCTACTCCGCGGCTTGCGTAGGTGGCGC
>CAZLCL010000002.1:0-17530 GCA_964558315.1 uncultured Candidatus Saccharibacteria bacterium | reverse complement strand
CACTCTTCGGATGATAAATTTATTAAACTTCGAGAATTGTTAGTCGCCCCAGATATGACAAAGGTTTTGATTTTCAGCGAAACCAAACACGAAGTCGAAAAATTAGCTGTAAATTTATCTAAAAATGGTCTAAATGCAGAGTCGATACATGGAGATAAAAGACAATCCCAGAGACAAAGATCTTTGTCTGCTTTTAGAAATGACGAAGTGAAAATTTTGGTTGCCACAGATGTCGCCGCCAGAGGACTTGATATAGATGACATCTCACATGTTATAAATTACACCGTGCCACAAACATATGATGATTATATTCACAGAATCGGCCGAACCGGTCGTGGCGACAAAAAAGGTATGGCATTAACTTTTGTGGAGTCAAGATAAAAGATGGATATTCGAAACACCGCAATCATCGCCCATGTTGACCATGGTAAAACCACTCTGTTGGATGGTCTTCTTAAACAATCAAAAACCTTCCGTGATAACGAAGCCGCCATGGGGCAAGAGCTGATTATGGATTCAAATGATCAAGAAAGAGAACGAGGAATCACCATATTGGCTAAAAATACTGCCATTGTTTACAAAAACATAAAAATTAACATAATTGATACCCCAGGACACGCAGATTTTGGCGGCGAAGTGGAGCGAACTTTAAATATGGCAGATGGCGCAATCTTGCTAATTGATGCCCAAGAAGGCCCTATGCCGCAAACTAAATTTGTGCTAAAAAAAGCTCTCGAAATTGGCTTAAAAGTCATTATTGTTATAAACAAAATTGATAAGCCGAATGCCGATATTATTCGTGCTATTGATAAAACATACGATCTGATATTAGAGTTGGCTCAAAATGAGTCACAGCTTGATATTCCGATTTATTACGCCATTGGCAGAGAGGGTAAAGCTTGGGAAAAATTGCCGGACAACCCGGCAGAGACTGCAGACTTAACACCTATTTTAGACGCGATTCTTAAACACATACCGGCGCCATCAAGTGAACAGAATGCGCCTTTAAAAATGTTGGTCTCCGCTTTAGATCACGACGACTATATGGGTAAGTATGCCATTGGCAAAATCACCTCTGGACGCATCCAGAAAAATATGCCGATATCGGTAATCGCCCCATCGGGAATCAAAAAGGGCAAAATTGAAAAGATATACTTTACTCAAGGCCTCAAAAAATATGAGGTAGAAGAGGCTTTAGCTGGCGACATTGTGTCAGTAGCTGGCGCTAAAGAGGCCTCAATCGGTGACACCATCTCGAGCCCCGATGATGACAAAGCCTTACCGGCCATTGAACTAGAAGAGCCAACTTTAAGTATCTCAATTTATGCCAACACCTCCCCATTTGCAGGCAGGGAGGGCAAATTTGTTACAGCCCGCCATCTTCACGACAGAATTAAAAAAGAGCTAGAAACAAATATCTCTATGAAGCTTAAAACGACAGAAAGTGGAGAATTTGTGCTCTCGGGCAGAGGAGAACTGCATTTGTCGGTTTTTATTGAAACACTCAGACGAGAAGGCTACGAACTACAAGTTGGCAAACCCAAAGTAATTACAAAAATAATTGATGGAATAGTTTATGAACCGCTCGAGGAGTTAACTATTGATGTAAATCGCGACTATGTAAGCGCCATAATCGGAGAAACCAACAAAAGACGCGGAATCATTACGCATCAAACAGAAAATAGCGACCAAAGCACAAGATTAGTTTTTGAAGTTACTACCCGTGGTATTTTGGGTTTGCGTAACGTGCTACTCAATTTGTCCAAAGGCACCGCTGTTGTAAACTCTTTGTTTCTAAAATATGTTCCACAAGGCACAGAAATTCCCAAACTGCGTAACGGTGTTTTGATAGCTTTTGAAAGTGGCAAAGCCGTAACTTATGGATTAAACATCGCCCAACAGAGAGGAGCCACCTTTATCCAACCGGGCACAGAGGTATATACTGGTATGATTATTGGCCTTAACTCCCGCGAAGATGATATGGAGATTAATGTCACTAAAGAAAAAAAGTTAACTAATGTGAGAGCATCAAACTCCGATATCGCAACTATCCTTACTCCGCCCGTCTTAATGTCGCTAGAGCAATGCATAGATTTTTTAGAGGACGATGAGCTATTGGAAGTTACCCCGCAAAGCTTAAGACTGCGCAAAAAGATACTTAATTATAATGATCGGCTCAAAGCACAGCGTAAAAATAAATCAGAATAGTAGAGCCTTAAAGACAATTAATTAATCTGATATAATCTGTTTATGCCATATTTCGAGTTAATAATTTTATCAGCTGGTTTAGCTATGGACGCCAGCGCCGTGCTTTTTTGTTTAAGCCTCTCCAATACTAAAGCTAAATTTTTAACGCTATTAAAAGCCGCTACAATCTTTGCCGTTTTCCAAGGAGCTTTCCCGTTTTTCGGATATTTTATAGGCCTAAACTTTAAGGGTTTCATACAAAGTTTTGATCACTGGGTGGCTTTTATCCTTTTGTTAATCGTTGGTGGCAAAATGATCGCCGAAGCAAAAAACAAAAAACAGTGCACACTATTCTCAAATAAAAACCTTCTCCTTATGGGGGTAGCCACCAGTATTGATGCGCTTGTGGTTGGTGTAACCTTAAGCTTTGTAGAGATAAACTTGTGTTTTGCCATGATTAATATTGCTGTTGTTACCTTAATACTATCATTAACCGCCGGTTTTTTAGCAAAAAAGTTTTCCTTCTTGAATCCCAGATATCTACGTTACAGCGGCGGCATTGCTATTATTCTAATAGGTGTAAAAATTCTATTAGATCATCTAATTAAGTAGATAGTTTCTGCAAATAATTATGCAATACGAAGCTTGGGAAAATGAGTATAAAAAACTTTCGCTTGTAACCGGCAAACCGGAGCCACAAAAAGACCTTTTGCGTTTTATTAAATATCTTAAAAAAGATCTCAAGAAAAATGTGAGTGGGCTAAATATTCTTGACTTGGGTTCCGGCACCGGTCGCAACACCAACTATCTACAAAAAATGGGTAATAACTGTGTCGGAATAGAGATTTCAGACACAGCCATTAGTATTGCCAATGAGAGAGCAAAAACAGAGTCACTTAGCACCACCTTTATAAAACAAAGCATGGGCGAAAAATATCCATTTGAAAAAAACAAATTTGATATCATTATAGATTTTATTTCCTCAAACTCTTTAAATGAAAATGAGCGTAACACATACTTAAATGAAGTAGGCAGAGTATTAAAAAATGACGGATATTTTTTTGTTAAAGCACTCTGCAAAGATGGCGACAAGAACGCCGCACAATTACTGCAAAAATCCCCTGGCACAGAGAAAGACACCTACCTTATTAGAGAATTAAACCTCACAGAAAGAATTTTTAGTAAAGAGTATTTTATTGCTCTCTATGGAAAATTCTTCAAGATAATAAAACTGGAGAAGAAAACCAGCTACACCCGTTTTAACAATCGATCTTACAAAAGAAACTTTTGGATAGCGTATTTATCTAAATAAATATTAATAGTATTTACTATTATATTTTTTTAAATCTTCATTCGCTTTTTTCATAAATTTTCCGAATTTTTTATCGTTTTCTCTTTTTTCATAATCATTCATATCGTAATAATCGCTCTCCTTCTTTAACTCAAGATAGTTGGAATACTTTTCTGAATCAAGCTCCCCTAGTTCCACGGCTTTAATAACACGGCAACCGGGCTCATTAACATGCGAACAATTAGAAAATTTACAGCTTTTTGCAAGTAATGTAATTTGATCAAAAGCGCTTTCAACTCCACAGCTAGCATCCATAAGCCCAACTTCTCTTATGCCGGGGTTGTCAATTAATATTCCTCCGCCTTTTAAAAAATACATCTGTCTATTTGTTGTAACATGCTTGCCTCTTTCTGAATGCATGCTAATTGCGCCAGTTTTAGCAACTTCTTTGCCTAAAAGTTTGTTAATAAGTGACGATTTGCCCACGCCTGAAGAACCGAGGAAACAATAGGTTTTGCCCTTTTTAATATATTTCATTAACTCATCTAGCCCAGAATCATTAATTACGCTTCCAGCAATTATATCAACACCAATAAATCTCTCATTAAGTTCGTTAAGTTTGTTTTGAAAATCTTCGTCTGAGATTAAATCAATTTTATTTAAAATTATTACAGGTTTTACCCCACCGCTTTTCGTAATGGCCAAATATCTCTCTAAACGGTTAAGATTGTAATCTCTATCTATTGATTCCACAATAAAAGCTGAATCAACATTAGTCGCGATTATTTGAACTCTGTTTTTCCCCCCGCTTTTATTTTTGTCTCCAAAACTTCTTTTTATAACTGTCCGTCTTGGCAATATTGTTCGAATGATTGCTAAATCGCTCGAAATTTTCTCAAGCGCCAACCAATCACCAACTGCAGGATACTCTTCTCTTGTCCGAGCCGAATAGATGTTTCTGCCTAAAATTTTAGCTTGATACTCACCTTGCAAATCTTTTACACGATAAAGCTCTTTATATTCGGCGATAACCCTTGCAATTGGAAAATCATTCAATTTTAATTGTTTTCTGGCCGATTCAAAAAAAGAACTATATCCCAAATTTTCGATTTGTTCGATTTGTTCGATTTGTTCCATAAAACCAATAATATACTCAAACAGTCATCAACTCAAATATTTATAAATTTAAATATTTACGCGCAAAAACATATCCAAACACAACAATATTGCACGATCGTATCATTTTGTTGTGTTCTAAGCTTTAAATATTGCTACGATTAGTCAAGCTTAAATTCGGTTAAGCATCCCGTCTCTTATTTCCAGCACCTGATCAGCAAATTTTTTTACATACTCGGAATGTGTAATTAATATTATTGTTTTGCCACTTTTTTTGTTAAGATTTTTCAACATCATCATAATCTCTTCTCCAGTTTTTGAGTCAAGATTTCCAGTAGGTTCATCAGCTAAAATTATTTTTGGATCATTTACCAACGCTCTGGCAATAGCTACACGTTGTTGTTCTCCGCCAGAGAGCAGTGACGGCAAATGATTGGCACGTTCCGTCAAGCCCACAACTCGTAACATTTCCTTAGCTTTCATTGCATTTTTTTGGCTACGATGATTAATAGCTATCTCTACATTTTGTTCCGCAGTTAAGGTTGGAATAAGGTTAAAGTTTTGAAAAATAAATCCGATTAATTTCCTTCTTAAAGAAGTCATTTTTGCTTCAGAAATTTTAGAAATTTCTGTCCCATCTAATTTTATACTGCCGCTATCCGGACGATCTAAACCTCCTAGCAGTTGTAATAGAGTTGATTTGCCACTGCCCGATGGTCCAATCACAACAATAAATTCGCCCTGCTCAACCTTTAGATTAATATTTTGGCTGGCATTAATAATCTTTTGTCCCTGACGGTATTTTTTGTTAACATTCTCAATTGATATTATTGGCATACATTACTCCAAATTTCTTAATGATACAGATGGTTTAAGGCGTGATACTTTTAAAGCCGCGAAAAAACCTGATAAAAGTGACCCCACCAGAGAAACAGCCGCACCTAAAGCTAAAATCAGATAATCTGTGGCTATTTTTAGCTTGATGGATGCTTCTGTGGTCGAAGCAGTTGATGGATTCGATTGGCGGCCTGGCCCACGAAACAAATTTACCGCGCTGGAATTTAAGCTTTGCACCGTGGCATCAAAAGAAATATTATAGCGGTTTAAAATATATATCGCCAAAATACCCAAACCTACCCCCACAACTGCCCCCATTAAACCAAGAACTATATTTTCGGCTATAATCTGTCGCACTACTTCAAAGTTGCTCCAACCGATGGCTTTAAGCGTGCCAATCTCACGGACACGTTTATTGATAGAAGAGATGGTCAACAAACTTACAATGATAAAAGAGGCTACTAGCACAATTATTGAAGTGATTCCGATAAATTTGTTAGTCAAACTGGCCGCCTGAACCAATGAACCGGAAACTTTAGAAGCAGTATCCTTAGAATTAACTACTGTAGCCCCTGTAAATAACGATTTTAATGAATTGCTAGCGGCATCTACTTTATCTGCTGAAACAGCTTTTGCTAAAACAATATTAATACGGCTACCTTGACCATATAAATTTTGTAACACTTCTAGGGGAAGATAAAAATCTGTAGTATTGGTGTATAGTTTTGGGTCAACAATACCCACAACCGTAAAAGATTGTGTATTAAAAATTATGCTATCGCCAACTTTTTTACTGTTTTTATCCGCATAAGATTTATTTAAGATTATCTGGCCATCGGCGCTAAACCAACCTCCCTCAGTTATTTGGTCCGGCAATATCAAGCCGATATTTGCTTTGGAAGTATCGACACCGGATATAGTGTAATTTTCCGTTTTAACATCGGTAGAAATTGGTCCAACATCTTGAGTGATGGTTTGCCCGGGCACATGAACCGAGGCTGTCATCTTTTTAAAACGTTCCGGCATGGCCGCATCCATATATTTGCGTTCAATCTCTCGAGCGGCATCTGAGTGAGGATCCAAGCCTTGTGCTTGAATTTCGGCCTGAGCTTGTTGGCGCGCCGTATCCTGTGCGGCTCTCTCTTCGTCAGTCATTTCTGGTATTTCCTGACTGACATCTATGGTTTGGTCCTCAGTGGAGAAAGTTGATGATACCTTTGGTATGGTGCCTTCCTGATGAGTAATATTTAATATTAAGCCGGTGGCATAATCAGAAACCAAACTACTGTCAATTTTTGCCAAAACATTAGTGTCGTAAGTTAATAGTGTTCCAGCCATAAACTGGTCACTAGAAAAAGATTCACCAGGATTACCCAATTTGGAGAAATCCATAGTTACTCTATTCTCTTTCATATATTCGTTACGGGTTGTTTCATCGAGATTAGATAGATCACTTTCTGCGACTGATCTAGTTAGCATGGCATCGGTGCCCACATTCTGCAAAGGATTAAGCACTACCTTTTGCGAATCAGACAGCGCTTGCGAGAACGAAATAATCATAATTATTATAGTGCTAGCAATTGCCAAACCGGCCACGATTGTAATTGTTTTGCCAAAACGCCGGAAGATTTCAGCAAATAAATACTTTAGATAAAACATCCTTTCCTTTCAAAATTAATTACTTCCCCAGATAAAGATATTCTTAATAACTGAGAAATAACTTAAAAAGAAAATAAATTTATTTGATTAGGAAAAATATTAATGATTGACACATAGAATAATAAAAGTTATACTTGTATAACTTTTATTACATTAATTACTTAAGCTATGATTCATCAAGAATTATTTGGCACAGCCACAGTCGGGGAAAAAGGACAGATAGTTATTCCAATCGAGGCCAGAAATGCCTTAAATATTCAAGTTGGAGATAAGTTACTTGTATTTTCAGGTCCCGGCAAACACGGACTTATGGTGGTAAAGCCAGAAATTATTAGTAAAATGGCAAAAAAGCTAACTGAAAATCTCACTGAGATGCAAAAAATTGCTGATGCTATAGAGACCGAAGGAGACTAGTCGTGTTTAAACTTATAAAATACTTTAAACCATATTTATGGTTAATAGTTGTCTTATTAGCTCTTACCTATATACAGGTATATGCAAATCTACGCTTACCTGATTATACTGCGCAAATTGTCAATGACGGAATAGTCGGCAACGATCATAATGTTGTTATCAATTCTGGCTTGTGGATGTTATTAATTACCTTAATAGGCGCTATTGCAACAATCGGAATCGGCTATCTGGCGGCAAAAATTGCCAGTGGCTTCGCGCGGGATATTCGCAATAAAATTTTTGAAAAAGTAGAAAGTTTTTCTCTGCCGGAAATTAATAAATTTTCTACGGCCTCGCTCATAACTCGTTCAACAAATGATATCCAGCAGATTCAAATGGTATATATCATGATTTTACGTATGATTTTAGCGACTCCCTTCACCGCTGTTGGATCTATTATAAAAGCATACAAAAACGCGCCTGATTTAAGCTGGATTATGGGAGCCGCAGTAGCAATTATGCTGGTTATAATAATTTCTCTTTTTTCCGTTGCCATACCAAAATTTCAACTTTTGCAAAAGTTAGTTGACAAACTGAACTTAGTAACTCGCGAAAATTTAAGCGGTTTAAGGGTGATAAGAGCTTTTAATAATGAAATTCATGAAGAGAAAAAATTTGATAAAGCTAATATCGAGCTTACCAATACCAACTTATTTGTGAACCGCTTAATGGTAATTATGCATCCCGCTATGATGTTGCTGTTTAATTTAACCTCTATAGGCATTGTTTGGTTCGGAGCCAAGCTGATCAACAGTGGCGATATGCCTATCGGCAATATGATGGCCTTTTTACAATACGCAATGCAAACCCTAGTTTCCTTTTTGATGCTATCTTTTGTATTTATTATGATTCCCAGAGCAACAATATCCGCAAAGCGAATTTTTGAAGTGCTATCAACTAAATCACAAATTTCAGATCCTGAAAAACCAACTAAGGGACTGCATAAATGTCAAGGATTAATTGAATTTAAAGAGGTAACTTTTTCTTACCCCGGCGCCGATCTACCCGTATTAACAAACATCTCTTTTATTGCTCGACCTGGCCAAACTACAGCCTTTATCGGTTCTACGGGAAGTGGAAAATCTACACTAATTAATTTATTACCTCGGTTTTACGATGTCACAGCCGGAATAATTACTATTGATGGGATAGATATCAGAAATTATAAGCTCTCTAGCCTTCGACAATGTATTGGACTAGTGCCGCAAAAAGGAGTGCTTTTCTCTGGCACCATTAAGCACAATATTAAATACGGCGCTCCAAATATTGATGATAAAACCGTGAAACAATCCACACAAATTGCTGAGGCCGATGAATTTATTACCAATTTAGAAAATAAATATGATTATCATATTGCGCAGGGCGGATCCAATGTTTCCGGCGGACAGAAACAACGGTTATCAATAGCCAGAGCCTTAGCATTTAACTCTCAAATTTTAATATTTGACGATAGTTTTTCGGCACTTGATTTTAAAACAGATGCCTCTGTGCGATCGAATTTGCGCAAGAGAACCAAAGGTAAAACTGTTTTAATTGTCGGGCAAAGAATAAATACTATTATGAATGCCGATAATATTATTGTGCTCGACAAAGGAAAAATTGCCGGTCAGGGCAAGCATAAAGATCTGCTCGAAAACTGTGAGGTTTACCGTCAAATTGCTCAATCACAGCTCACAGACCGAGAACTAGAACTCACTTCTGCTGATTTATTAAATACCGGAGAGCAAAATGTCTCAAACTAACACAAAAGACATATCAAGAAGCGGGGCAAAGCCAGGACACGGTGGACCAATGAACATGATGACCGCTCCGATTGCTAAAGCTAAAGATTTTAAGGGCACATTTTTAAAGTTACTAAATTACCTAAAACCATATTGGACACAAATAATTATTGTCTTCGTTTTTGCAATTCTAAGCACTGTTTTTTCAATTTTAAGCCCAAAAATTCTTGGTAATATGACTAATCAAATTGTTGATGATTATATAAATATTACAGCTTATGATCAAATAACCCGTAATATGCCGTTTGTTGGATCTCTGCCTCCGGGCACGACTGGTGCTGAGATATTTGAAAAATTGCCGCAAGAAATGATTAATAATATCCCCGAAAACAGAATAGATCAGTTAAAAGCTCTTGATTTGACCTCTCGCCCAAAGATGAATTTTAGCAGAATCGGCGAAATTGCCGTTTTTCTACTAATTTTATACATTTTAAGTTTGGTTTTTGGATATATCCAGGGCTTAATTATGGCTAACATCACCCAAAAAGTATCTTATAAATTGCGCCAAGACTTATCAAAAAAAATTAACCGTTTGCCCTTAAAGTATTTTGATAAACGTAACTTTGGAGATGTGCTAAGCAGAGTAACAAACGATGTTGACACTATTAGCCAAACATTAAATCAAAGTATGTCGCAAATTGTATCTTCCATCACCATGATTATCGGAATTCTAGTGATGATGCTAACTATTAGCCCGTTATTAACCTTAGTGGCCGTGGCGACTTTGCCATTAAGTATGATATTGGTCACATCAATCATAAAAAAGTCTCAACAACACTTTAAAAATCAACAAGATTCGCTTGGAGAATTAAATGGCCATATAGAAGAAACCTATGCCGGCCATATTGTTGTTAAGGCTTTTAATGGGGAAAAGCAATCAATTAAAAAATTCCAAAATATTAATTTAAAATTATATGACAGTTCGTGGAAGTCGCAATTCTTATCTGGTTTGATGTTCCCCCTAATGAATTTTGTTGGCAATTTAGGTTACGTTGGTGTAGCTATGTTGGGCGGTTGGTTGGCACTTAAAGGGCGCATACAAATTGGTGATATTCAAGCATTTATTCAATATGTCCAGCAATTTAATCAGCCAGTGGCGCAAATTGCTAGTATCGGCAATGTTCTACAATCGACTGTAGCTTCAGCAGAAAGAGTTTTTGAGTTTTTAGACGAAGAGGAACAACCCGCAGACATATCTACTGCAAAATCTTTGCCGATAGTTAAAGGAGAAGTCGAATTCAAAAACGTAGTTTTCGGTTACGAACCAAATAAAGCCGTGATTAAAAATTTGAGTGCAATAATTAAACCCGGGCAAAGAGTGGCAATAGTTGGGCCAACCGGAGCTGGAAAAACCACTTTAGTGAATCTGTTATTGCGTTTTTATGATATAAAAAGTGGCAAAATATTAATTGATGGCGTAGATATTTATCAATTAAAACGATCTGAGTTGCGAAAATTATTTGGAATGGTGTTACAAGACACATGGCTTTTTAACGGCACCATTAAAGAAAATATTATCTATAGCAAACCAGATGCCAGCGAAGAAGAGATAGCTTTAGCGGCAAAAACGGCTGATGTTGACCATTTTATTAGGGCACTACCTGGTGGATACGATATGGAGATAAACGAAGAGGCCGATAATATTTCGCAAGGTGAAAAACAGCTCTTAACGATTGCCAGAGCCATGTTAGCAAAAAATTCTATATTGATATTAGATGAAGCGACCAGCTCGGTTGACACTAGAACAGAGGCGTTAATCCAAAAAGGTATGGATAAATTAATGATAGGGAAAACCAGTTTCGTTATTGCTCATCGCCTTTCTACCATTAGAAACGCTGACCTAATATTAGTTATGAAAGATGGCAATGTAGTCGAACAGGGTAAACATAATGAGCTAATGAATAAAAATGGTTTTTATGCTTCGATCTATAACAGTCAGTTTGCTGATGCTGATATGGCAATATAATAACTGGGTAATTCGGAAAAACTTAATAAAATTATCAGATCTATTAATTGAACAACCTAAAAAGTATTGTTCATATCATTTATTTTGGCTTTCCCTGTTTTAAAAAATTCAGATAAAATTTGAAAATATGAAATGAAATTTTTATCCGCTTCCTTCAAAAGCAGACAGGC
Source organism: uncultured Candidatus Saccharibacteria bacterium (assembly GCA_964558315.1). Classification (GTDB taxonomy): domain Bacteria; phylum Patescibacteriota; class UBA1384; order XYA2-FULL-43-10; family XYA2-FULL-43-10; genus MWCM01. Next base: position 6,070 of record CAZLCL010000002.1, on the reverse strand, counting down.
TACGCGGCCGGGAGGGGTGTGGGGAGGAAACGGCCACGCTTGCTTGCTCCTTCGTAGCTTTCTTAACCTTCCGTAGCTTTTGCGAAGGAGGTAGCGAAGTGGGGCGTTTGAGCTGGAAGGATTGGGTTTTACGATTTCAAGTTTTCTTTGGCGGGCTGTCTGGCATAACTGACCTAATGACCATCTTGAATGTTGCGCCCGTACGGTCAATCGTCAGATCTGTTGGCTTACTCTCCATTTGGATTTTGTATGGAGTAATATTTTCAGTTATCAAATTTCCAAAAGCGTGAAATGAACCTTGAACAACATCAAGCATTCCACTGGCTTCAATTATCTTTACTTTAGATATGTTATTTCTGACCGCAACAGAATATGGGAAAGCAAGATCATGTACAAGAACAGCTTTGTTATGAATGACAATTTCAATATCACCTTTAATTTTGACTGGATGATAAATATACTGGCCGGGTTTGAATACTAAATCCTCGCCCTTGTTCCACAAATCACGCATAACATCATAAACCGAGAAAAGCTTTCGATCCGAACCTCGAAAAAATATTTCAGCTGGTGAGTGCTTTTGCACCAGACACGCGTCTTCAGAACTTGACTGAAAAGAAAATGAAAATGATTTTAAATATGTATCTTCTATAAAAACTGTTGCAAAAAGTTGTGGCAAAATTTCCTTATCTTTCGTATTGATCAATGAATATAATGCGATATCAAACTCCTCTGATGCGTTCAGGGCACCTTTCGTGAATCCAGAATTCGAAACGATAGCCCCGGCCTTGGCGCCAATATTTTTAAGTTTTCCAAAAAGTTCTTCAAGCTTTGGGGTATCAATTGGATTCTTGTGATCCTTACATTCATAAATCAAAAAATCATTTGGTAGATTTCGATTTTTTGCGATATCAATTTGACGTTTAGTTTTTGAAAACTTGCCTTCTACCCTAATGTTGTGTTCAACATTGTCTTTCGGGAAAAGAGTTTTCACTGTTTCAAAAACTTTTACCTCGTATTTTTGCCACTTCATTGAATTTTTATCGGCTGTTTTCTTCATTTGAATTTCTTTTTTGCATGTTTAAGCGCTTCAGCTAAGAAAATTTGGAATGACTTTGCTCTCTTTCGCCAATACTGGTCATTTGGGGAATACATATCAAACTGCGTCGGAACAGTTTTGGTATAAAAGCAATCTTCGCGCATCTCGGGAATTCTTTTTTTAGCCCAATCATAATCGGATCGATTGGGAGTAGTGTTATAGCAAGAGGCTGAAAGATTGATTACCTCAATAGCTTTTATCTTGTGGTCTACTATCGAATCAAGTGGGTGTGCCGAGAAATCACTCTCTACCAGCCCAGCTTTTACAAGCTCCTCAAGAGCAATTATTTGCAATGCTTGAGCTGTCGCAAATGAATTATCGTTTATCAGAATTGTTGCGTCTCGTGCTTTTCTTTCGGCGTTTTTCAAACACCCCTCAATAATTCTATCCTTGTTCGTCTTGATAAAATTTTTATCTAAATCTTTCTTTTTCATGGATCCACTCCTTTTTAACTACTTGACAGTTTCTATTTACTTTCGATACAATTATAATAATAGAAATTAAATCGAAAATTGTCAAGGAGGGTTAACAATGATTACAAAACGCCAAAAACAAGTTTTGGACTTTATTAAAGATTATCAAGAGAAAAATTCCTACGCCCCTTCTCTTGAGGAGATTTGCAAAAAACTAAAAATCTCATCCGTTTCAACGGCTCATTTTCATGTCGAGAAATTAAAAGAGCTCGGATACATTAGCAAAGAAGAAAACCGACCACGAAGTATTAACGCTAACTTGGGCGAATCTCATATTGAAATTCCACTTTCCGGAACAATTGCAGCAGGATATCCGATTGAAGCAATAGCCGAGCGAGAATCTATAGCAGTTCCAAAATCCAAATTACCTGTAAATGGGACTTTATTTGCACTGCGGGTTAAGGGTGACAGCATGGTTGATGAAAATATTAATGACGGAGATATCGTTGTGGCTAAAAGTCAGTCAACTGCAGAAAATGGCCAAAGAGTTGTTGCGCTCATCGGTAATCAAGAGGCAACGTTGAAAAAATTCTACAAAGAAAAGGGCCATATTCGTTTGCAACCTGCTAATAGCAAATACGAACCAATCATTGTTGAGGGTGATCAATTACAAGTCCAAGGAGTGGTAGTTGATGTTGTCAAATCAGAACCACAGAAGACAATCTATACACTTCCTAAAATCGAGCCAGCGCTTCATAATGCTAAAAAAACAGCCATTCAAGAATTTCTAAATAAGATTGTTTGCATGGATTGCGTTGAAGGAATGAAAAGGCTTCCTGAGAATTCAATCGATCTTACTGTAACTTCTCCTCCTTACGATGATCTAAGGGGTTACAATGGTTTCGATTTTGACTTCAAGAATATTGCGAAGGAATTGTTCCGTATTACAAAAAAAGGAGGCGTTGTCGTTTGGGTTGTTGGTGATCAAACTATCAAGGGGGATGAAACCGGGTCGTCTTTTAGACAGGCCTTGTATTTTAAACAAGTTGGATTCAATTTGTTTGACACAATGATATACCTTAAAACTCCGAGAGGTGCCGTGGGAAACAACAGAACATATTGGCAGGCTTTCGAATATATGTTTATTTTGAGCAAGGGAACGCCAAAAACAATCAACCTTATCAGAGATAGAGAGAACAAAGACGCTCGGGATGGGGATAATGGCACAAAACGACTTCACGACGGGACTTTGTTAAAGCAAAAACGAGCCGGATACTCTAAGTTTGGCCGCAGAACTAACGTTTGGGAATATTTGATTGGCAGAGGCCACTCTGCAAGCGATGATCTGGCCTACAAGCACCCGGCAATATTTCCAGAAAAGTTGGTTCAAGATCATATTACAAGTTGGACAAACGACGGCGATATTGTTTTTGATCCAATGTGTGGAAGTGGGACAACATGTAAGATGGCTAAATTACAAAAAAGAGACTACATAGGAATGGACATCTCTGCCGAGTACTGCAAAATAGCAGAAGAAAGATTAAATAAAATAGCTCTTATGTAAGGCTTATTTATTTCGTAATGTGCCTTGTAGCCAATCGATTGCGCGTTGCAAAATTTTTACGTCATCTTCCATCATGCCCATGCTATTATTGCACATTCTGCAAATCCATCCTCTAATTTCTCCAGTTTCGTGAAGATGATCTAAGACAACATCATTTTTAAATTGTCTTACTATTGTTCTTTCGCATATCGGGCAGAAAAAAGGTTGACCTATTGGTGGTTGTGGAAATTTCTTTTCAAACTTTTTTCTTAGCTTAGCAGACATCGGGCGTTTCCATTTACGACACTCACGGCATTCACCTCTTCGTGAAACCTTTCCGGCAATACTTTTCTGGTTTTTTTCAAAATCGAAAATACTCTTTACCTGTTGACATCTGCGACATATTTTTGTTTCATGAAAACATGACTCGCAAAATTCACCTTGTGTCGCTACATTACGACTGCACTCTGTGCATAATTTTTTTGTCATTTTAAAAATTGATTAATATCTTTCTTATAAAGCTCTGCAAATTTCTTTAGTTCGGTAATATCAAAGTGGCGCTCTCCAGCTTCGGATTTAGAAAAATAAGATTGAGGTTTGCCTAACTTTTCTGCAACCTGCTCTTGAGTAAAGCCGGCTTCAATTCTGGCTTTTCTCAATATATTAGTATTTTTTCTGAATTCTTTTAAATAAATATTGTTTGCCATATTTAATTCAACTATAACACATGCAATATTTAAAAATAAAATACCCCAAATCAGGATATTGTATTATAAGAAGTTTACTTTTGGCGCTTTGCATTGCTAAGCAAAGGTAATTAATTTTTTATATGTTATGAAAGTATTAAAAATAATGAAATCCTGAGCTTGTCGAAGGATGGTTCCCGGGCTTGGACTCGAACCAAGATCGAGGGCTTCAAAGGCCCTTGTCCTGCCATTAGACGACCCGGGAATAAGGGATTTTGACAAAATATTTATTTAATCCCATTCTTATCAAGCCATTTTCTGCCTTGGCCTGATTTTAAAAATCTCTCTCTTCTCATTGCCTCACTCTTGGTTTAATACTGCTCCTTATAAACCAATTTCCATGGGCAGTGACCTTTCGTAAATTGATTATCGCCCTTATTGTGTCGTCTCAATCTTTCATCTGCATCCTCACCACTTCCAACGTATCGAATGCGATCTTTTTCACTAATCACTATATAAGTATCGTAATTCATAATCATTATAATAATTGGTTGCTTTCTCGCCAGAGGCGAGTGCGCCTATGGCGCAAAAGGCACTTGTCCTGCCATTAGACGACCCCAGAGCAATGCTGATGTAATTAAAGCCGAACTATTCCAGATGATATGGCGACCCCGGAGCATAAAATTACTACTAAATACTACCTAAAATTGCCTTAAAAAGCAATCGCCCGACCTAGCGGGGCAGGACGATGAGCTCTGCGGCGAACCCGAGTTCTCCTGGATCGCCGACTTTTGCGTATTCATGGCTTAGATTGCGCACGGTATCCATCAGCAACGCCTCATACCGGTCAAAGTGCGCGGGGAGGCATAGCCGAACCTGCTCTCGGCAAGGTCCGGCCAATGCTTGGTTGATTGTCGTGGCGGCTTTCTGGATCCAGTCAGCCGACCAAGTAGTGTCGTCTGTGCCCTCGATGGTTTTCGAGTTAGCGCAGGTATCACAGAGCTTAAGCGCCCCTACCTGAGCGTCTTCTCTTGACCCCTCGACGAGCTGGCGGATGTAGCGCTCCAGTCTCTGCTGCTTGTCCTCGTCCTCGAGCTTGATACAGGTGACCGCCTCAACCAGCCTGCCGATCCTTTCACCAAAGTGCTGGTAGATGTCTGGCGTAGACACTTGGCCGGAGTCTTCCACAGTATCGTGTAACCACGCGGCGCATTGAGCATCGTTACCTAGCCCAAGCCACTCCACATTGCCTCTAACATCACAGATGTGTTGCACTGCCGGATCGCCGGTGCGACGATAATTGCCTTCGCACCAGAAGGTTCCGGTATGGCAAGCGCGAATCTGCCTGCCAAGCTGAGATGGGCTGAAGTCTGGCCCGTCGATAACGTCGCGATAAACAATGGCGATTTGGTTTAGCCAGATCGGTTCCCCCTCGTCGGGGCTCAGGTTGATGTCGAACGGCAGTAATCCCCTGGCCGCCAGTCCGATATTTTCGTCGGAACAGGCGGTAAGATGAAGCAGAAATGACTTTCTGCCTTCTTTACTCTTCGTCCAGCCGGTTACTATGGTTCTCTCCTCCTTTCGGTTTAAAAAAGACCCGTGGTTAGGGTCTTATTTTTCTATTACGGACACAATCAGCCAGATGTCTGTTGATTTTTCGGATGATTTGTGTCTGTAATATTTATTCATATTTTATCAAACACCCCAGTAGATACTAGGGTGTTACTCATGCAGGTCTCCCTACATTGAGCCACAATTATATCCATCTGGGGCATTTCTATTGTAACAAGATAGCAGTGTCGTGTAAAGACATTTAAGCTTTTTTAGCAAGCAATAAGCCGGGTTCTGTTTCCGCTATAAATAGCGGATGACAACAATCTATCTAAGCATGGAGTCCCTTAACATCCTTCGAGCAGAAGTTGATGTTTTGGGTCCGCTCCAATTGCACCGGACGAGGATTGCCACAGACGTATGTCGCCATACGAACGCGTGGGCTCTTACCCTCCCGATTGCTCGGGATCCCATTTCATATTTCTACGATTTGAGACACGATTTCACCCTTAGCCACCGATCGGTAGCCGGTATCTTTTCTGTTGCTCTGTGCTCGAAACTCTCATCCCGCTCACTTTCGCGAGCGTCCTTGCTCTGTGGTGCCCGGACTTTCCTCTCGCTGGTGCACAGCAATATAACAAAAGCTTATAGGCAGGAAACATTCTTATTATGGCTCTAAACCTTTTCCGCTTCGATCAAATGCCGCGCATCAACGAGCTGTTGTCTAGCTTACTAAAAAAGCATCATAATTATACATTATTAAGGCCTTTGTGTCAATTTT
>CAZLCL010000001.1:43994-72553 GCA_964558315.1 uncultured Candidatus Saccharibacteria bacterium | reverse complement strand
CAGTGGATTTTTTTACAGTTCTATAAACATGCCATTGTTAATGGAAAGCTTATAGAAGTTGCAGACAACGACACCACTACTCCAAGACTTGCGTATCAGACAGAAATGCCTATAAACTGGTGTCCATCTTGTAAAATAGGACTCGCCAACGAAGAAGTGATTGGTGGAAATTGTGAACGCTGTGGAGCTCAAACAGAAAAAAGGATGCAAAAACAGTGGATGCTTAGAATTACAGCCTACGCAGACAGGTTAATTGATGATTTGGAAACAGTTGATTACTTGCCAAAAATTAAAACTCAACAAGTTAATTGGATCGGTCGCTCCACAGGCACAAATATTATATTTAAGGTCGTCGGAAGAAGCGGCACCATAAAAGATGAACAAATAGAGGTATTTACAACACGCGCAGACACCCTTTTTGGTTGCACCTACATGGTTGTGGCGCCAGAGCACCCAATAATAAATAAGATTAAAAATCAAATATCAAATATTAAAGATGTGGAAGAATATATCAACGAGGCCAGAAAAAAATCTGATTTAGAGAGAACGGAATTATTAAAAGAAAAAACCGGAGTCATGCTGGACGGTATTAAAGCCATCAATCCTATAAACAATGAAGAGATTGATATATACGTCGCCGATTATGTGCTGGCAAATTACGGAACAGGTGCAGTTATGGCCGTGCCAGCACACGACGAGCGAGACTGGGAGTTCGCCAAGAGATACAATATCCCTATTATTGATGTGATTATGCCTAAGGTTATTGATAAGCACGATCCGCCGATTAAGGGAAAAGAAACTATTTTTAGAAGGGCCATTCAGGCTATTGTAGTTAATCCAAAAAATAACAAAGTCTTAACATTGCATTGGAAAAAATTCCCGTGGACTACTTTTGTAACCGGCGGAATTGACGACGCTGAAGATCCTATCGAGGCCGCAAAAAGAGAAATTTTAGAAGAAACGGGGTATAAAAACCTCAAATTCATTCGTCAGCTCGGAGAACCGGTTGAATCTCATTTTTATGCTAGCCACAAAGGTGTCAACCGCAAGGCACATTTTGTCGCCATGGTTTTTGAGTTGGCTGATGAAGAAAGATGTGAGACATCGGAAGATGAAAAAGCTATTCACGATTGCATTTGGAAGAATTGGGACGATTTAAATGCCGACAAAAATATAAAATGTGCTGAATATGAAATATGGATGGATAGATATTTTAACGAAGAACACGCATATACAGATTATGGAGTATTGCATAATTCAGAAGAGTTTGATGGCTTAGAGTCAAAAGATGCCATTACAAAAATTACCGAGAAACTTAAGCAACTTGGGGCTGGAGATTTTGCGAAGAATTATAAGCTGAGGGACTGGATATTTAGCCGTCAGCATTATTGGGGAGAACCGATTCCAATTATACATTGTGAAAAATGCGGCACTATTCCAATGAAAGAGCAAGATCTGCCCTTAACTCTGCCCGAAGTAGAAAAATATCAACCCACCGGTACCGGTGAGTCGCCCTTGTCGGCTATTAGCGATTGGGTTAATGTAAAATGTCCAAAATGTGGCGGAAAAGCAAAACGTGAAACCGACACCATGCCCAATTGGGCCGGCTCGTCATGGTATTTTTTAGCCTACTCATTAAATCAAAAATCAAAAATAAAAAATCAAAAAGTCGGAAATATTTTTATTGAAAATAAAAAAGAATTAGAATACTGGATGCCGGTTGATTTATATAACGGTGGCATGGAGCACACAACCCTGCACCTGCTATACTCTCGTTTCTGGCATAAGTTTTTGTTTGATTTGGGTATCGTGCCAGGCGCTGAACCTTACGCAAAAAGAATTGCCCACGGCATAATTTTAGGCCCAGACAACCAAAAAATGAGTAAATCTAAAGGTAATGTTATTAACCCTGACGACATAATAAAAGAATATGGAGCAGACGCTCTGCGCGCCTATATTATGTTCATTGGCCCATACGATCAGGAATCTGCTTGGAACATGAATGGCATTTGTGGTGTTCACCGTTTTTTACAAAAAATGTGGGATAATTTTAAAAAAATTAATGGAAAAGATAAGGATGAAGATTTAGAAATTGCTCTGAATCAATTAATAAAATCAGTTGGAGAGGATATCGAGAGTTATTCACTGAACACATATATTGCAAAATTAATGACATTTAATAATTTATTATGCAAAAAGAAATCAATTTCAAAAAAAACATTGGGTATCTATTTAAAGCTACTTTATCCGGCTTGCCCTCATGTCGCATCTGAATTATGGGAACTGCTTGGGGAAAGTGGTTATCTTTGGCATAGCGAATGGCCGGTATATGATAAGAACAAGCTAGAAAATGAATATATTACACTAGTGATTCAAATTAACGGAAAAGTCCGAAAAACCATTATGGCACATAGAAATATGCATGAAGAAAAAATAAAACAATTAGCGATAGATGATGCCCACATAAAGAAAATTATTAATGGCAGAGATGTTATAAAATTTATTATAGTTCCAAATAAATTGATAAATATTGTGATATAATTTTACTATTAAGACCATTACATCTTAACAACAAAACCAAATTTAAGAGCACAAACTATAATTTGTTTTTACAAGCTAAAGCGTGTTCTATCAAGATTTTAGAATTATGGTAGTGAACTTATTGAAAAATATTAAAAAATGTGTAATAATACTAAAGTATTATTATCATAAAAGAGAAATATGGCAGAACCAAAAAAACGCACCAATAAATCTAAAGGCAATATGCGTCGCATGCATATAAAGGCTTCGACTCCAACATTGGAATATTGCTCAAATTGTCACAGCGCTATGATTAAGCATAACTTATGTTCAGAGTGTGGACAGTATAGAGGTAAAAAAATAATTGATACAAAATCATAGTTTGATATTAGCTAGCGTAATTTTAATATTCAATAAAGATACTTTTTATGAATCGTCATCTATCGAGAATAATTATTATGCAAACATTATTCGAAGCTGAGTTTAATAATGGCGCTGATATAGCTTTAATACAGCAAAGAAATGAAAATGAATATAAATCTAAAGCGGACCATGAATTTATTCAGGAAGCAGTAGAGGGAATTCAAAAAAACAAAAATAAACTTGATAAAATTATTGCCGAGTCCGCTCCAGAATGGCCTCTCGATCAAATATCGCATGTTGATAAATGCACTTTAGAACTAGCAATATATGAATTATTTAATCATAAAGATACTCCACATAAAGTGGTAATTAATGAGGCAGTAGAACTAGCTAAGCAATTTGGAGGTGAATCTTCGTCAAAATTTGTCAATGGTGTTCTTGGCACTGTTTATTCGAACAAGGATAATTTATAATTATGCAAACATTAGATGATTTTCAAAAAAAAATTGAGGTAGAGTTAAAGGACAAAAAACTTTTAGAAACAGTTTTTACTCATCGTTCATATTTAAATGAACATAGATCGTTAAATATCGAACACAACGAAAGATTGGAATTTTTAGGAGATGCTGTGTTGGAATTGTGTGCTACAGAATATTTATATAAGACTTTTCCAGATAAGGCCGAAGGAGAAATGACTAATTGGCGAAGCGCACTTGTTAAAGGAGAATCGTTATCTAAAGAATCAAAAAGAATTGGAATTAACGAACTACTAAAAACCTCAAAGGGTGAATCGAAAAATACGGGTAAGGCCAGAGATCTATTATTAGCTAACGCTTTAGAGGCCCTAATCGGTGCTATTTATTTGGATCATGGCTATGGCACAGCATATAATTTTGTAGAAAAAAACATTCTTTACAAGTTGCCAGATATACTCGAAAACGGTTTGTTCTACGATCCCAAAAGTAAATTTCAAGAGATGTCACAAGAGAAGTTAGGAGTTACACCCACTTATGAAATGATCTCTGAAACGGGTCCCGATCATGCAAAAATGTTTGTAATGGGAGCATATTTGGGAGATAAAAAAGTTGGCGAAGGTAGCGGACAATCCAAACAAAAAGCGCAATCATCAGCCGCTAACGACGCGTTATCACGTTGGAGTGAAATAAATAATAATTAGTTCAATATTCTGCTTATTCCCACTCAATATTATCCCAAGCCCAATCCATTAACTTTCGTGTTTCGACAGCCGATGCGGAGGCAGAGTCTGTATATGTATTTAGCACTACGCCGATTAATGTATTGTTGTCTCTTGTAACAGCAGAGACTAAACAGTGTCCCGCTTCAGGCATGTAACCTGTTTTTACGCCTATAGCGCCCTCGTAATTATACTCTGTTACTAATCTATTGGAATTCTCTAAAAAGTGAGATATTCGATCGGAAGTATCTACCGCAGTATATTTGGGTTTAGAGGTGATTTCAGAAAAGAGGTCATTTTTTAATGCTTCTCTAGTCACCTTGGCTAGATCATAAGCAGTAGAAAAACCGCTAACGTCTAAACCAGCTGGATCTTTATACTCTGTATCAGACAATCCAAGATCAAGCGCTTTTTGATTCATAGCCGAAACAAATTTTTCTACTCCAAATTCTTCGGCATAATGCTCAGCTAAAGCATAAGCGGAATCGTTACCTGATTTAATTAAAAGGCAATGTAATAGCTCTCTAACAGTAATTTTTTCATTGACGCGTAAATTAGCATCAGCCCCAATTTGCTCAGTCGCTTTTTGCGAAACTGTAACAACTTCATCTAAATCATAATTTTCCAATGATACTAAAGCTGTCATAATCTTGGTGGTAGAAGCAATGGGCACACGCTCTCTATCATTTTTGCCAGCCAAGACTTTATTGCTCGTAACATCAACTAAAATATAGTGTTTTGACAATACATCGGGTCTCTGTGAAAAAGGTTTTACGACCGGAATTTTTATAATCTCCGGAAACCCTACATCATCAATACTCCTAGAAGCTACGACATTTGATATATTGCCTGCTTGTAACAAGGCTAAGGCCGAGTCGTATTTATTCTCAAGAGAATTTATGCCCAGTAGATTAAACAGTATTGATAAAATAATTAAAGGTGTCTCGATCATAGAATATCTTTCTTATCAATTTTTAAACATTGACCAGATGCCAATTTTAAATCCAGCAAATCCAAATTTGCGTATCTTATTCGAACTAGTTTATTTACGCTTAATCCAATTTTATCACACATTTTTCTAATCTGTCTATTGTAGCCCGTTAACAATGTGATATTTAATTGGATATTATGAGAAAACAATTTAACGATTTCAACTTTCGAAGCTTTCATTCTTTTACCATCTATATTTAATCCGCTGGTAAATATTTGAGAGATTGCTTGTGGTGAAAGTATTTTTTGCCCTTTTGCTTCTACATAATATACTTTTTCAAACTTATTTGACGGATGAGATAATCTTTGTGTTAATTCTCCATCGTTAGTCAAAATTATTAAACCCTCAGAATCTGCATCTAGTCTCCCAACGGGATATAATCTTTCTTGGCTGTTAACAAGGCTGATAACATTTTTTCGGTTCAATTCATCAGAGGTTGTTGAAATAATTCCTTTAGGCTTATTTACAACCCAATATTCAAATTTTGGACAATATGAAAGTTTTTGTTTATCTAGTTCTATGAGATCTGTTTCTATGTTGACGTATTGTCCTAAATGAGCAAAAATGCCATTTATTTTTACTCTCTTTTGATTGATTAAATCGTCAGCCTTTCGACGTGAACATACCCCAATTGATGATAAGTATTTGTTTATTCTCATTTAAAAATCTAAAAATAAAAAATATTAGATCAGCAAATATTTGTATAATAATTAATCGTTAGTTTCGGTTTGTTTGCCTTTAAGTTCTTTTCCTTTAGCTTCTTTGGCAAGCTCGATATGAACATCTTTGAGCTGGCCTGCAGTGACTCTGGAGGGAGCTCCCATAAGTGGATCTCTAGCGTCGCCTGTTTTGGGAAAAGCCATCGCTTCACGAATTGCAGATTCTCCGCAAAGAATGGCTGAGATCCTATCTAATCCACCAGCAATGCCACCATGAGGCGGAGCGCCATATTCGAAAGCTGTAAGCATGTGACCGAATCTCCTCTCTGCTTCTTCTGCGGGAATTTTGAGCAAATTAAAAATCTTATTTTGAAGAATTCTGTCGTGTATTCTTATGGATCCTCCAAATATTTCAAAACCATTTAAAGCCAAATCATAAGCTAGCGCCCGACATTCCTCGGGCTTAGTTTCAAGTAGCTTTAAATCGTTTGGATTCGGAGAGGTAAATAAATGATGCGTAGAAACCAATTTATTCTCGGAGGAGGAATACTTGAACATTGGACAATCCGTAATCCATGCTAAAGCAAACTCCTTACGATCATCTTTATTTTTTCGCAAATCTGGTTTATCGGAGTTATATTTTTCCATTGATTCAGCATAGGTAATGCGAGGAAAAGGTTTCCGGGTGATCTTTGCATCTGGAATTAATTTTTCTATCAAATCTATCATCATCGGCTCAATAAGATCAAATATATCTTCTTGCTCCACAAAACTCATCTCTATATCAAGCTGGGAAAATTCCGGTTGCCTATCCCCTCTTTGGTCTTCATCACGGAAACAACGTGCTATTTGAAAATACCGTTCCATGCCGCTAACCATTAACAGCTGTTTAAATTGTTGTGGACTTTGAGGCAAAACATAAAATTCACCGGGATAAATTCTCGATGGCACAATAAACTCTCTAGCACCTTCGGGTGTGGATTTTGTTAGATATGGAGTTTCGATTTCTCTAAAATCCTTTTGCCAAAGATACTCCCTCATAAACCTTATGATGTCATGACGCATAGTAATATTATTATTCATACGAACACTGCGCAGATCAAGATAACGATATTTTAATCTAAGTTCTTCATCAACTAATTGCGTATCTTTGTCTATTTCGAAAGGTGGCGTTTTGGCGATGTTTAATATCTTAAGGTCTATAGCTTCCAACTCCACCGTGCCGGTAATAATATCTTTATTAATCATTTTGTCCGGCCGCTTATTAACCTTACCGATAATTTCCAAAACCCACTCCGGCCTTACCTCAGAAACCTTATCATAAGCTTTTGATCCGGGCACAAAGACTATCTGGAGTATGCCACTTCGATCGCGTAAATCTATAAATATTATCTTGCCATGATCTCTTCTGGAGTTAGCCCAGCCTTTGACTAATACCTCTTCTCCAACTTTTTTTATAGTTTCTTTGTTTAGCAACCTTTCCATAATGTCCCTTCTATTTATCGCGCAATTTTGCATTAAATTTCTTTTTTATCTCCGAGATAATATTATTAATTATGATTTGTGCCTCTTTGTCTTGAAGAGTCTTGTCATACGCCTGCAAATTAAGGTGATAGGCAATATTTTTCATGCCGGCGCCAAAACGATCAGATGAAAATTCGTCGAATAAATCTACATTTGTTACCATGTCTGATATATTATAAATGGTTTTGGCAATATCTTTTGCCGGTATTTTATTATCAACGATAAATGCTAGGTCTCTGGTAACAGAGGGATACTTTGATATTGGTCTGTAAATAATATCCTTTTTATTCGATTTTAGTTTTAATTTTGTGTCATCAAGCTGAAATTTTTTCTGTATGTCTGAAAGATCAATTTCTAAGTAATAAACAGCGGGCTTTTTAATTTTGTAAGGTTTTAATTCTTCGCGTGCAAGGCATTGGATTTTAATTTCATCTGTGGAAAGCTTTATTAATTTACTAATAGAGCTCAAAGCGATGTTGGCGATCTTTTCTGCGCCACTGCCGGCAGTTGCAATACAAAGTCGTGTGGTTTCTGTATTTTTTCCGAACACATTTCCTATCTCGAATAAAAGCACAGGGTCGTAAGTAGGATTTTTAGCTACAGCCGTCAATATTCCGGGGATTAACGAATTTCTCATATATCTATTCTCTGGGGACACAGGATTTTCGACAACAAGCAAATCTTTGGCGTTAAGATTGGCAGATTTAATATCTGAGTCCGACATAAAAGAGTAGCTGTATATCTCCGAAAAACCCAAATCAACCAAAGCATCCTTTAAATATTCTTTAAAATAATATGCGGTTTTCTTTGGGGAGTTACTTTTGGGCACAAGGAGTGGTTTAATATTATTCATGCCATAAATACACATAACTTCCTCTGCTAAATCTTGCCAAATTGTAACGTCGTGTCTCCATGTAGGAACTACAACGCTTTTTTCTTCAGTTTTGAATCCTCGATGCTTTAAAATTTTGTCAATTTCGCTGTCTAAAAGCTTCGTTCCCAAAAGTTTGTTAATCTTGTTAAAATCATAGCTAACACAAACCTGAGAAATTTCAGAATCGTTTTTGGCAATACCTTGCATAATGCTACCACCGGAGATATCACTGATAAGCTTAGCGGCCTTGTTTAAGGAATATTCAATATTTGCCGGATCTATGCCACGTTCAAATCGGTAACTTGCGTCAGTTGTCAAATTTAAATATTTTGCAGTTTTTCTGATCGATATTCTGTCAAATTCCGCCGCCTCGAGGACGACATCGGTTGTATTATTTGTAATACCAGTTGATTCGCCTCCCATTATTCCTGCTATAGCAAGTGGCTTTTCGGCATCACATATCAAAAGTGTTCCAGTTTCAAGATTTTTAATCTGACCATCTAAAGTAACAATATCCTCATTTTTATGAGATTTTCTTACAACAATTTGTCCATTTTTAACTTTAGATGCATCAAAAGCATGTAAGGGTTGACCCAAATCAAGCATAATGTAATTTGTGACATCAACAACGTTATTTATTGATTTGATGCCACATAACCCAAGTCTTTTTACCAGCCATTTTGGAGATGGGCCGATTTTTACACCCTTAATAATTCTGGCAAAGTATCTGGGGCAAAGATCTGCATTTAAAACCTTTATGCTAAGTGCATTATTTACATTTGCAGATGACATTGTAAGGGAGATCGGCTCCTTTGAAAGCGATTTGCTCAGAATTGAGGCAATTTCGCGGGCTATACCCAAATGGGAAAGACAATCGCCACGATTTGGTGTTATTTCTAGATCCATTACTAAATCGGATTCATATATTGTAGCTAGGGGTTCTCCAACTTGGCTCTTTTCGGGCAATATTAAAATGCCTTGATGATTATTACCAATACCAAGTTCAAATTCAGAGCAAAGCATCCCATGTGATTTTTCGCCACGTATTACTGCTTCTGCAATAATAGTGTCTCCAATTTTGGCGCCGATTTTGGCTAGGGGCACCTTTTGTCCAGCTTTAATGTTTGGTGCTCCGCAAACCACCCATTTTTGTTCTTTGCCGTCATTTACCAAAGCCATGCGTAGTTTATCAGCGTTGGGATGACGTTTTACCTCTAAAATTTCAGCAATAACAATATTCTGATCAAGTGTGGGGTAGTATGAGTCAACCAGCGAACCTGCATCGGTTAATTTTTGGACCAGCTCCTCGTTGCTCCAAGGAATTTCGATATAATCTTCTAACCAGCTTTTAAGAATAATCATAGCCTGCCTGCCTTTTTAGAACTGTTTTAAAAATTTTAAATCGCCGGAACGGAATAATCTGATATCATTAATACCATATTTAATCATAATGGGGCGTTCAATCCCCGGTCCAAAAGCAAATCCTGAATATTTTTCAGGATTCAAGCCCATATTTTTGATAACTTCAGGATGAACCATACCAGCGCCACCAAGCTCAAACCATTTTCCGCGAAACATATATTCGAATTCAATGCTTGGTTCTGTAAATGGAAAATGATGCGGTCTAAACCTTACTTTAACCTCTGGGCCATACATGTTTTTGTAAAATCCTTCAAGAATCCAAATTAACTGACCCAAACTGACATCTTTATCTATATACAAACCCTCTAGTTGTAAAAAGGTTGTTTCGTGCCCCGAGTCGGTGGCCTCATTGCGATAACAAACCCCCGGCACAACCACTTTAATTGGCGGTTTATGAGTTTCACCATATCTTACCTGTGAATTCGATGTCTGAGTGCGAAGCAGGCGGCCGTCGGTCAACCAGAAGGTATCTTGGACATCTCTAGATGGATGATCGGCCGCTACGTTTAGGGCATCAAAATTATACCATTCTGTATCAACTTCTGGCCCCTCATAAACATCAAAGCCTAAAGCCTCAAAATATTTTACAGCGGCTCGTATGGTTTGAGTCACAGGATGTAAACTGCCCTTATTCATGCTAACCTCTTTTTAGTTTGGAAAAACATTTCTAATAAAATGATTGATAGAAAAATCGGTATACCACTCCACATATCTAAAAGATCCATGCCTTTAAGAATAAACAATGTAACAATGCCGATTGAAAAAATCCCAGCTTGCCTCACACTTGGCCAAAAAAACAGGTATATACTTTGTTTTTTTGATATGTAAATTTTTGAGTAAAATATTATTAACGAAAATAGACTTAGCAGTAACATCACAAAACATATGTAAGAAGTTATCATTTGATATAAATTAGCTTTATATGGATTATAATTAAAGATACACAGCATGGATGATGCTGTGAAAATCACCAACAAAGAAAAAAGAAAAAATAAATTTCTTTTAAGCATTTATATAAATCTTATCATAAAATTGAATATTTATAAACAGCAACCGTGCCTAGTTGTGGTTTAAGAGATCGGAGATATTTTGATAATTTGTTTCTGAAGTATCGAGAATAAAAATAAGATTTGGAGTTTTCCGCATATTAATTTTTTTCGACATTTCAAATTTGATGCGATTTTTATTTTTATTAAGCAGATTAATTAATTTAATATCATCGTTAAGGACGCTAATAAAGACCTTACAGTGCGATAAATCACTAGTTAGAGAGGTATCTACTACAGAAAATAAATAATCGGGATATGATTCTTTAATAAAATATGATAAAAAGACCGATATTTTTGAATTTAAATGTTGTAGATTATTCATTGATAGTAATAATAAAAAGCGTGCACAAGGCACGATTTTTATCTCTTAGACCATTGAGGAGCTCGCCTAGCTTTCTTAAGACCAGGCTTTTTTCTCTCTTTTTCACGAGGGTCGCGAGATAAAAGCCCCGCTTTTTTAAGTGAAGTTCGAAATTCCTCATTATATACAACTAGCGCTCTTGCTATTCCCAATCTAATTGCTGACAACTGAGAAGACCATCCGCCGCCACACACCTTAACGCTCACTCCAAATTGTTGGCTTTTTCCTGTTGTCTGGAAAGGTAAATTAATTATTGCCGGCATCTCAACCTCTTTACCATTAACAGAATATTGTTTGCCTTCCGGGTAGATTCTTACGCGAGCAACTGCAGTTTTTCTTCTGCCGGTGGCATAATAGTATTTGTTATCACTCATATTATTTTTCCTCGAATTTTACATTTTGATGTGGGTGAACAGAATCAGGGTATATCTTAAGTCTTTTTATTCTACTATCTTGAATTTTGTTTTTGGGTAGCATGCCTTTAACAGACTTTCTTATGGTATCAACCACAGAGTCTTCTAGAGACTCGGATAATGATTTTTGCTTGAGATTTCCAATGTATCCAGTATGCTTATAATAAATTTTTTGATCTTTTTTATTACCGGTAATTTTTACTTTGTTGGCATTAACCAATACGACATAATCTCCCATATCAATATTTTTCATAAAATTGGTATTATGTTTTCCGATCAAATAAGAGGCCGCTTTACTAAGCGCTCTACCATATACCTCACCATCGAGATCAATTATATGCCATTTTCTTTCTAAAATCTTTTTCATATTGTAGTTTATTTATCCTTTTGGGGCAAATCCTTTTTTTTGACTTCTTCTTTTTTACCATCTAATTTTTTGCTTTTTTCACTATCTTGATCAAAAGTTTTCTTGTCTACAAGTTCGATAATTGCTGTGCTTGCTCCATCTCCTATTCGAAAACCAGTTTTAATTATTCTAGTGTAGCCGGAGTTTTTTGAAGAGTATCTTTTTGACAATTCGTTAACAACTTTTTTGACTGCATTTTTATCGTAAAAAACAGAGTTTAGATACTTTATACTATTTAAGTCTATCTTATTTGAGCGATACAAAATTTTGTCAACAAACCCTTTGACCTCTTTTGCTTTAGAAACGGTAGTTTCTATTGATTCATACAAAATTAGCGAGGTTGCAAGATTCCTGATGACACTATTTCTGTGTGCAATTTTTCTACTCAGCTTTCTCATCTTTTCCCATTAAGTTATTTATCTCTTCAATTCCCTTTTTCCCGAGTCCTTTGATTTCCGATAATTTTAAGTCAGATAATCTTTGCAAACCTGCATAAGTTTTCACTCCGGAGGTGATCAATGCATTAGCTGTTCGTGGGGACAATCCGATTTCATCAATTTTTGCTTTTGGATCAATTTCATCAACAAGATCAAAATTTTCATCAGTATAATCGGCCTCACTCGGCATATCATCTTTTTCTACAGACATTTCAACTAATTTTTCTTCTGGTTCTTCCATAAATCCGAAAATTTTATAATGCTCAATTAAAATATTAGATGCGTCAACCAAGCATTGATGAATAGAGACACTTCCATTTGTGTGAATTTCCATAACAAGCTTGTCGTAATTTGTCATCTGTCCAACTCTGGTGTTTTCAACATCAATTTTTACTCTTTGGACTGGAGAAAAGTCGGTATCAATTATAATTCTACCCAATTCACTGTCTTTATATGCATCATCGGTAGAACGAAATCCTCTACCCTTTTCTATTGTGACCTCCATTTCAAACTTAGCATTCTTATCTAGTGTGGCTATAACCTGTTCAGGGTTGATAATTTCAATATTGCTGTTATTAGAGAAATCACCGGCAGTTGCAAAGCCCTGATCTTTTTTAGATAAGCTCAATTTAACATTGTCCCATGTGTGAGATTTGATATTGATTGCCTTCAGATTCATCATAATTTCGATTAAATCTTCTTTAATGTGGGGCAAACTTGTAAACTCATGAGGTGCGCCTTCAATTCGAAATGAAGTTATGGCGGCACCAGGGATAGAGGACAATAACACCCTTCTTAATGCATTGCCAAGCGTGTGGCCATATCCCGGGAAAAGTGGTTCAATTGTAACTCTGGATATATTCTCACTGATTTTCTCTTCTTTGATTTTTGGTAAGCAAATTTTTTCCATATTTCTCCTAGAAATTTTATCTTGAGTAAAATTCTACTACTAATTTTTCGTTGATATTTATATCTATCTCTTCTTTATTGGGTAAATGAAGTAGTTCAAAATGATTCTTTTTTTCATCTTTTTTAATCCAAGGCGAGTTTTTTATTTTTTTAATATCAAGCTTGACACTCTTATCTAAGGAGATTATCTGTCCTGATTTTATAATCGCTGATGGCGATGAAATCTTTTTATTATCTACCAGCACATGATTATGAGAAACGATCTGTCTTGCCTGACTTCTGGAATCTCCGATTCCGCATCTGTAAATAATGTTGTCTATTCTGGATTCAACAAGCTGTATAATTAATTCTGAGGTATTGCCTGTTGCTTTATCAGCCTTAATATATATATTTTTTAAATCGCTTTCGCTAATGCCATAAATTCTTTTGAGTTTCTGCTTTTCTCTTAATTGGCGACCATACTCAGAAATTTTGTATCTCGCAGTAGGTCCATGTTGACCGGGTTGGTAAGAACGCCTAGTTATAGAACATTTTGCACTAAAACAACGCTCGCCCTTAAGCATTAACTTTTCTCCCTCTCTCCTACATTTTTTACATGCTTTTATCATATCTTTAATAACCTTTGTTAGATTCTTCTTGATTTTTTAGCTCGACAACCGTTGTGAGGGATCGGAGTGATGTCTTTGACTGAATCAATCTCGAGACCACTGTTTGACAATGACCTAACTGCTGATTCTCTTCCGGCGCCTACACCACTTACAAAAACTTCTACTTTTTTAAGCCCAAATGCTCGAGCCTTTTCGACAGCATTGCTACAAGTAAGTTGCGCGGCATATGGAGTTGATTTTTTCGTGCCTTTAAAACCCATTCCGCCAGCGGCTGACCATGAAATTACATCACCATTCTCGTTGGTAACTGTAACCATTGTATTGTTAAAAGTAGATTGTATATAAACGCGTCCAGAATAAACCGATCTTTTTGATCGTTTTTTAGTATTGCTTTTTACGGTTTTTTTAGTAGAATTTTTAGCCATTTTAATAAAATTTAAACTTTTTTAGTGGGTGCTAATTTCCCTGAACCTAATGTCATTTTTTTACCACGTTTTGTCCGAGCATTGGTTTTTGTCCTTTGTCCTCTAACTGGAAGACCCTTAATGTGTCTTAGACCACGGTAAGAATTAATCTCTTTTAAACGTTTGACATTTTGAGATAACTCTAAACGTAGGTCTCCCTCTACCTTATGATCGTTATTAATTACTTTTCTAATTTTTTCTATATCATTTTCTTCAATATCCTTGACTCTAAGATCTGGCTTGATTCCGGCTTTCTTTAAAATTTTTAAACTGGTTGTTAAACCGATGCCGTAAACATATGTAAGTGAGTGACTTACCTTTTTATCATTTGGAATATTAATACCTGCAATTCTCGCCATTTTTAACCTTGTCGTTGTTTATGCTTCGGGTTGGAACAAATAACAAAAATTCGTTTCTTAGAGCTGACTCTTTTACTCTTACCTTTTTTGCTCCTCGAAACAATTTTACATTTGTCACAAATTTTTTTAACCGAAGCGCTTACTTTCATCTTATTTTCTGTAAATTATTCTTCCTTTGTTCAAATCATATGGAGACAATACCACAACTACTCTATCCCCTGGCAGTATAGAAATCCGATGCATGCGCATTTTACCGCCCAACACCGCTTTAATATTATGCCCATTATCAAGTTCGACACTAAAAAGAGCATTGGGAAGCGATTCAGTTATTACTCCCTCTAATTCTATGGTGTCTTTTTCATTCATATTACTTGTATAAGATAACATACTTTTATCTAATCGTCAACAGTTTAGGAGGTAACAACTATCGGTTTTTTATCTGTAATAAGTATCGTATGCTCAAAATGAGCCGACATCGAATGATCGAGAGTTTTTACTGTCCAATTATCATCGCCCGTTACCACTTCTTCCCGACCTAAATTTACCATCGGTTCAATTGCTATTGCCATACCGCTTTGTAATGATATACCTGTTCCCTTTTTTCCATAATTTGGAACTTGAGGCTCTTGATGAGGTTTTTTGCCTATGCCGTGCCCAACTAAAACTCTAACGACACTCATTCCATGATTTGTAACATAACTTTCTATAATTTGGCCGATATCGCCAATTTTTGTTTTGTTTGATAAAATACTAATTGCTTGATGCAAAGATTCTTCAGTAACTCTTAGCAATTTTGTATGAATGGGATTTCTAATATTGCCGGCAATCACTGTTTTGGCCATATCAGTGCATAACCCCTCATACTCTGCTCCAATATCAATTGAAACAATGTCTCCTTCTCGAATAACCTTTTCTTTTGTGGGTATGCCATGAACAACTTCATCATTAAGCGATAAACAGATAGTTGCCGGAAACGGATGTTTATCTCCTGGGTAATTCAAAAATGAGGGTATCGCCCCCATTCTTCTGAGGGATTTTTCGGCAATTTTATCTAATGTCGAGCCGTTTATACCCGGTTTTACTGCTAAGAGGACTTCATTTAAAGCAGTTGACAAAATTTTGCCACATTTTTTTATGCTATTAATTTCCTGTGATGACAACAATTCCATTAAAATATCGCTCTTTCAATTGACTCAGCTACACTTTCGATTGATGCACTGCCATCAATTTTGTGGACTTTACCGTGTTGCTTAAAATGATGTTCTACCTCAAGAATGCGAGGCAAATAATTTTTTATTCTTTGACGAACAGTTTCTTCGTTATCATCAACCCGCGCAATCATGGCTCCTCCGCATTTATCACAGATTTCTATCTCCGGGTCGCTACTTATATGATCGCAATCTGCACAGATTCTGCGATAAACAACTCGCTTAATAGATTCTTCCGTTGTTATGTCTATTAATACTAATTCCGGATAATTTACTTCAAGTTCGTGACAAATTTTAAAAAAAAGCTCGGCTTGATTCTTTGAAAATGGAAAATTATCAAAAATTAGATTTAAATTATTGTTATGTTTAATGCGTTTCTTTACGATATCAATAACAACCTCATCGGATTGAGGAATGCCCTGATCGTATAATTTTTTCATTTCTTGATAAAAAGGATCAGACAGATCGGATTCTTCGATCTCATCTCTAATTTCATCTCCAATAGAGATGATTTTTGCATTGATTTTCTTTTGTAGTATCTCAATTTGAGTGCCTTTGCCGGATCCAGGTAAACCAAGAAAACAAAATATTTTGTTCTTAATATGTGTCATAAGTATGCATTACTAATTGTGCATTAATTTGTCTCATTGTTTCTATTATGACAGAAACCATGATTAAAATTCCAGTCCCGCCAAGAACTAATGTTGTAATATTCGTGGCCGCTTGCACAATATAGGGCAATACCGCGATAATAGCTAAAAACAGGCCACCAATAAATGTAATTCTGATAACAACATTTTGAATAAATTCTTTAGTCTCGCGACCGGGTCTTAATCCAGGTATAAAACCTCCTTGTTTCTGTAGGTTTTCCGCGATCTGCTCAGGCTTAAAAACTACACTGGTATAAAAATATGTAAAAGCAAACACTAAAACAAAATAAAATATGGCATAAAAGGTATTGTCTTGAAATAAATTTCCGACATATTTTGCGCTATTTTTAATCCAATCGGTAGTGGCGTTCTGTAAGTATTTAGAAACAACTCCGGGAACAATCATTATAGACATGGCAAAAATTATAGGAATAACGCCGGCGATATTAACTCTAATCGGTAAGTGAGAATCAACTGATCCCAATGTTCTATTAGCTGAAGTTCTTCTAGCATAAGAAACCGGGATATTCCTTTGACCTTCGGTAATACAGATAATTGCGGCAATTGTAATAAGAAATATTATGGCAAAAATTATTACTCCAACAATCTTTGTTGCGTCACCGCTCTGAACTAATGCCGCTGTATCTCTAAACTGTTTTGGAAATTCTGATAAGATACCCAAAGAGATAATCAAAGATACTCCATTACCAATGCCTTTTTCTGTAATAATTTCTCCTATCCACATAAGAAGCATTGTGCCGGCTGTGGCAGATATTAACATTACAGCTAGATCAAACGAATCCCATACGGGGATAATCCCCTGACTTTTTAATAAAGCAAACATGCTGTAGGCTTGTATTATAGCTAATGGTATAGTGGCAATTCTAGTGTATTGAGAAATTTTTTTCTGTCCCGACTCTCCCTCTTTTTGAAGTTGTTCAAAATAAGGCACAACCATAGCTAATAATTGAAATATTATCGAAGATGTAATATACGGACCAACACCCAT
This sequence comes from uncultured Candidatus Saccharibacteria bacterium, assembly GCA_964558315.1. Lineage (GTDB taxonomy): Bacteria > Patescibacteriota > UBA1384 > XYA2-FULL-43-10 > XYA2-FULL-43-10 > MWCM01. The sequence goes on along the minus strand of CAZLCL010000001.1, from coordinate 55,132 downwards.
AAGAATTATGGAAAAATTACTCATGGTTCCGCCTGAGAACATATTTAGCAAACCAAAGATCTGATTAGAGTCAAAGAATGATTTAAGTTGATCAAGATTAACGCCGGGCAATGGAATGTGCGCTAAAATTCTTGTCAAAACCAAGAGTGAGGCGGCGACAATAACTTTATTTCTCATATCTTTATAGCGCCAAATTTTTGCTAAGCTAGACATATATTATCTCGTTAATAAATCAATGATTAACTACTTTTTGTTAGCCTCGATAGCCGATTTAGCCGCTTTAGATATCTGAATATTCTCAATTTCCAAGTAAATGTTAATTACGCCGTTATTTAATATTTTTGCAGTTTGATTCTTTTTAATCAAACCTTTGTTTATCAGTGTTTGGTTAGAAAGAGTTTCGCCACCCTTAAAATTATTGTTAAGTTGATCTAATGAAATTACTTTAATAATTTCTTTTTTAGCTTTAAATCCCTTAATTTTAGGAAGCCTTAAGCTCAAATTAGATTGCCCGCCTTCAAATTGCTTTGGCAAATTGTAGCCTGATCGTGATTTTTGGCCCTTTGTGCCGCGTCCGGCAGTTTTACCACCGCCAGCGGAAATGCCTCGACCGACTCTTTTTTTAATCTTTTTACTATTATTTAAAATCAATTTAGTTTCCATCATTCATCCTAATATATACTATTTTTTAGATTCGGAATTTAATATTTTTTTATTTGTTTTTGATGCTGAATTAGGTTCGGTTTTTGCTGATTTATCTTCAATTTTAATATCATTCTGAATGTTTTTATCGTATTTTTTAATTGTATCTACTACATTTTTATTAAAAGATTTCAAACCATTAATAGTAGCGGCTATATTATTTATTTTGCTTCTGCTACCAAGAGATTTAGCGAGTAAGTCTTGAATTCCTGCTAGCTCTGCAACGACTCTAACAGATCCTCCCGCCACTACTGAAGTTCCCTCAGAAGCCGGCCTTATTAATACTTTTGCGGCACCAAATTCACCAATCACCTCATGTGGGATTGTGCCATTGATTATGGGAATCTGCACAATATTTTTTCTAGCTTGTGCTGCAGCTTTTTGCACTGCACCTGATACTTCGCTCGATTTACCCAAGCCCATTCCAACCTTCCCGTTTTTATCTCCGATTACAACCAAAGCTCGAAAACGAATTCTGCGCCCGCCTTTTACTGTTCTTGAGACACGGCTAACTTCGATAACTTTTTCTTCAAAAGCGTCTTTGGCTTCCTTTTCAATATATTTTCTTCTGGGCTTCATTATGTTTTTTTCAAGAGGCGACATATTTATCCTTAAAAATTAAGTCCTTCTTCCCTAGCGCCGTCGGCTAAAGATTTTACCTGACCGTGATATTTATAACCATTTCGATCAAAAACTACATCTTTAATTTTATGAACTTTTGCTGATTGGGCAATGCTTTTCCCTAACAAAAATGCTTTAGCAATCGGTGTATCTCCTCCTGATACCTTTTTTGAACAGATAGATGTTATGACCTTGCTTTTTGAATCGTCAATAAGCATTGCATAAATTGCAGAGTTTGATCTATAAACGCTTAGCCTTATATAATTATTATTTTTTTTATTGGTATTAACCAATTTTTTTCTTATGCTTGATCTATTCATATTACGCCTTTCCGCTCTGAGCGGCTTTCCCATCTTTTCTTTTGATAATTTCTTTCTCGTATTTTATGCCTTTTCCTTTATAAACTTCTGGTTTCCTAACCTCCCTAACGGTAGCTGAAAAATTCCCAACTTTTTGCGCGTCATAACCTTCGATAATTATCGAATTTTTAGCCACATTAACATTTAAACCTTCGGGTATCATTAATTCAATTTCATGTGAATAACCCATGCTTAAAATCAATTTTCCAGACTCTACTTTAGCTCGATATCCTGTTCCTTTAAAATCTAATTTTTTGCTAATGCCGTTTGATACACCTTTAACTGCATTACTTATTAGCCTTGCATATAAGCCATGCATAGATCTAGCCTCTTTATCATCGAATTTTCTTGATAGTTCAATACTGTTTTCTGTAACATCAACCTTAAGATCCTCAGGCAAATAAAAATGAATTTTTTTGTCTCCAGAAGAAATCTCAATATTTCTATTGTCAATAACAACATTAACTCCAGAACTAAATTTTATCGGTCTTTTGCCAACCCTGCTCATTACCATACCTCACAAATTAATTCACCACCGGTATTCTTTTTTACTGCTTCCTTGCCGGAAATCACACCGATTGGTGTTGACATGATTACAAGCCCCATCCCTCTTAAGGGTTTAGGAATGAATTTTTTTGATACATAATTGCGCTGTCCTGGTTTGCTTATTCTTTTTATATGGGTAATCTTCGAATTTTCAATATCAAGAACAAGATGTTTATGATTTTCAATTGTTTTTACTACGAAACTAGCAATATATCCTTCTTCTCGAATTACCTTGACTACAGCTTCTTTAAATTTTGAATATGGCACAATAACTGTATTTTTATTTACAGCTCGGGCATTTTTAATTCTTGTTAATAAATCTGCTATTGGATCTGACATATTTGTCCTCTATTTATGGCTATTTACCAGCTTGATTTTGTTATTCCTGGGATTTCATTTCTATTAGCCGCTTCTCTAAAACATATTCTGCATAATTTAAATTTACGATAATACGCTCTAGGTCTGCCACAAAGCATACACCTTCTGACGATCCTAGAGGAAAATTTTGGTTTTCTATTCGCTTTTGCAATCATTGATTTTTTAGCCATATACCTGATTTATAATTAATTATCTTTCTCAAATTTAAATCCTAATTTGTTCAATAGGTGCTCTGCAGATTTGTCATCTTTTGCCGTTGTAGTAATGTTTACTTGAAACCCAAAAACTCTTGTATTACCTTCATATTTTGATTCGGGCATAATCACATGTTCTTCTATGCCAATCGAGTAATTGCCATTCCCATCAAATGCTTTCTTGGGAAGCCCTTTAAAATCTCTCAACCTTGGTAAAGCGACATTTAATAATCTTGACAAAAAATCATACATTTTTTCATTTCTAAGTGTCACTGTTAAACCGACAGGCTGACCTATTCTGAGTTTAAAAGATGATACTGCTTTTTTCGACTTATTTAGTTTTGGATTTTGACCTGTAATTTCTGATAAAACTTTTTTAATCTCTTCAATCGCGTTAGCATCTTCTTTGACTGATCCGGTTTTAGCACTAACGGTAACTTTTTCAATTTTAGGCACGGCGTGAATATTACTGATGTTTAACTCTTTTTTCAGCTCCGGTCTAATTTTTTCAATATAATCTAATTTTAATTTGCTCATTTGGCTCCGTTCTCCAGACTTTTCCCACATTTTTTACAAATCCTGGTTTTAGCTGATTTATCTAAGTTAAATTTTGCTTTGGTTGTTTTGCCACAATTCGGGCATATAATAATAACGTTAGAAATATTTAATGGCATATTAATATCAATAATTCCACCACTAGGGTATTTTTTACTTGGTTTAACGTGCTTTTTATACATATTAATACCCTTAACAACAACTTTTTTCATGGTGGGATTTACCGATTCGACAATACCTGACTTGCCGTTGTCCTTGCCAATCAATATTTTTACATTATCACCAATTTTTATTCTTGATTTTTCCATTTTTATAATACATCTTGTGCTAATGAAATAATTTTCATAAATTTTCCACGTAACTCTCTTGCCACTGGGCCGAATATTCTTGTGCCTCTTGGATTATTATCTTTGTCTATAATTACTGCCGCATTTTCGTCAAATCTTATATATGAACCGTCTTCTCTACCGTATTCTTTGGCAGTTCTAACAATAACAGCGCGAACAACCTCTTTCTTTTTTACATTGGCTCTTGGTATAGCTGATTTTACTGAAGCGGTAATAATGTCACCGATCTTTGCAGTAGAAAGCTTCTTATGCCCCAAAACAGTGATGCACTCAATCACTTTTGCGCCACTATTGTCGGCAACATTTAATTTTGTTCCTTGTTGAATCATTTTTATGAAACTTTATTAATTACGTTATAATGTTTATCTTTTGAGATTGGTCTTACGGGAGAAATTTCAACCACATCACCAGTTTTATACTGATTTTTCTCATCATGAGCTTTATATTTTTTATTTACAATGAATTTTTTATGATAAAGCCTATGTGTTTTTACAGAGGATATGTTCACTATAACAGTTTTGTCCATAGCGTCAGAAATAACTGATCCTCTTAATAATTTTGTCTTCTTTGTATTATTTTCTGCCATATTACCTTACCTGCTATTTATTACTGTTAATAACTGTGCAATTTGCGATTTTTTCTGGGCAATATCTGAGGTTTTTGTGTTTTTTTTGCCTTCAATGTCAAGCCTTACTCTTCTGGCTTCACCGTATAATTTGTCCAGCTCTTTGTTTAATTCTTCATTGGACATTTTAGTGTATTTTAAAAATAATTCTCTTTTTTTCATAAATTATTCCTCTTTATGAACAAATGACGTTTTTACGGACATTTTATGTGAAGCTAGTCTTAAGGCCTCTTTGGCAATATCGAAAGGCACTCCGTCAAGTTCGTAAATAATTCTTCCGGGTTTAATAACCGCAGAAAAATGATCAACTGCACCTTTGCCACTGCCCATAGGAGTTTCGGCTGATGTCGTTGTAACGGGTTTGTCAGGAAAGACTCTGATCCAGACTTCGCCGCCTCTCTTGATATATCTTGTTATGGCACGTCGCCCGGCCTCAATCTGTCTGGCAGAAATCCAGCCGCATTCGAGGGATTTTAAAGCATATTTGCCAAATGTGATCTCGCTTCCACGATAAGCCATGCCGCGTCTTTTACCGCGCTGTTGCTTTCTGAATTTCATTTTTTTTGGCATCAACATCTTTTTCTCCTATCTTCTTGATTTGTTGTTTTCAGCTAATTCGCTCGTTTTTCCCTTATAAACCCATGTTTTTACACCAATGATTCCATATGTGGTAAGTGCGGTAACATAAGCATAATCAATTACCGAATCAAATGTCGAAAGAGGAACGGTGCCATTGGCAAATTTTTCTCCGCGTGCAATTTCTGCACCGTTTAATCTGCCCGATATCTCTATTTTTATTCCCTTTGCACCCGAATCTTTGGCTTTTTCTAAAGCTTGTTTTATGGCTCTTCTAAATGGAATACGTTTTTCGATTTGTGTAGCAATTGATTGTGCTATATACATGGCATCGGTATCGGGCGATTTAACTTCTATAATATTAATTTTTGCCTTCATGCCGGTAGCTAATTCCACAATTTTTTTAATTTTATCGCTTCCGGTTCCACCTCTACCGATTAACACGCCGGGTCTGGCTGTATGAATATTTACATCAATCTGATTAGCGTTTCTATTAATAATCACATCAGAAATTGAGGCGTTTCTAAAATCTTTAATAAGTTTTCGTCTCAATTTGATGTCTTCGATTAAGTTGTTGCCGAAATTCCCTCTGCCGAACCAAAGAGATTTCCAACTCTGGTTAATCTTTATTCTTAAAGCTTGTGGACTGGCTTTTGATCCCATATTTTGCCTATTCTGTTACCTTTTTATTACTCTTTTTATCAATTGATTTAATCTGTTTTTCTGTTTGATTATCTGAAACCACCATAATAATATTTGATGATCTCTTTCTAATTTTATAAACTCTTCCTCTTGATCCAAATCGGTGTCTTTTTAAAGTTTGATCTTGGTCACAACGGGCATTTTTAATAACTAAATTATCAACATTCATTTCTCGGTCTTGAGCTATGGATATGCCGTTCTTGATCAACTTGTGTAAATCAATGGCACAACCCTTATTGACAAATTTGGTCAGCTCAGCCGCCTTTAAAGCTGATTTTCCCTTTATAACATGCAAAATCGGCCTGATTTTTTTGGGCGACATTCGATATTTATTTAATTTTACGGTAATATCCATATATTTGATTCTTAAAAATTATCTTTATTTTGATCTGGCTTGCTCTTTAGCCATTTTTCCACCATGACCTTTAAATTTTCTTGTGATTGAAAACTCTCCAAGCTTATGCCCGACCATCTCTTCGATAATAAAAACGGGAATATGCTCCTTGCCATTATGGACGGCTATGGTAACGCCAACCATTTCCGGTGTTATTGTGCAGGATCTTGACCAAGTCTTTATGGGGGTTCTACTGCCACTATCTTTGGCTTTCGTCACTTTATTCAACAGCCTATAGTCTATAAAAGGACCTTTTTTTAATGATCTAGACATTATTTCCTACGCTTTAATATTAATTTTGTAGTCGGTTTTTTTGCTTTTCTTGTTTTATGTCCAAGTGCGGGCATGCCCCAAGGTGTTTTCGGTCTTTTCATACCTATTGAAGTATTTCCTTCGCCTCCACCATGTGGATGATCGCAAGGATTTTTTGCTTTTCCTCTAACATGCGGCCTTACGCCCATTAATCTTTTTCTACCCGCTTTTGATATTACAACTTTATTATGATCTGCATTAGAGATAACCCCAATTTCAGCCATACAATCTGATGAAATTTTTCGAACTTCGCCTGAAGGTAATTTAATCTGGGTAAAATTTTCGTCTGTGCCCAATAATATAGCTCTGCCACCCGCTGATTTAACAATTTTCCCGCCCTGCATGTAATTAAGCTCAATATTATATATTTCGGTCGAGGGCGGAATATTTTTTAGCATCATGCGATTTCCGACTTTTACCGGTGTTTTTTCATCACATATTACTTCTGATCCGATTTTAAGTTTTTCTGGAGCAATAATATAGCTATTATGCCCATTTTCGTAACGAATAAGAGCAATATTTGCTGTTCTGTTGGGGTCATATTCAATCGCTATCACGGTAGCCTTCATACCCAAATATATAGTTCTCTTAAAATCAACTTCCCTATATACTTTTCTTGCTCCACCACCACGATTTTTTGCCGTTACTACCCCTCTATTGTTTCTACCGGCTTTATTGACGATACCATATGATAATGATTTTTCACGTTTCTTTTTATTTGTGCCTAAAACAAGGACAGTATGCTGTCTTAAGGCGTTGATTGTGGGTTTTGTTTTAACAATGGCCATGATTATATATTATTACTTCTTATTATCTGAAGCTTTTTTTGCAGATTTATCGGCCTTTTGCGGTTTTTCCTCTTTTTCTGCCTCAAAAAGCGCGATTTTTTGATTCTTCTTTAATTGAAATATCATTTTTTTGATATCACTTCTTTTTCCTAAACCGTTTTTTGTCCTTTTGACTTTTCCTTGAATTTTTACCGAATTAACTTTTACAACATTAACTTTAAAAATTTCTTCTATGTATTTTTTCGCATCAATTTTACTGATGTTTTTATCAACACTAAAAATAAATTTACCGTTTGAGCTTTCAGTAAAGCTTTTCTCTGATATTAATGGTTTTTTAATTATCTGTTTCAATTTTCTCTTTCGTAAAATCACTTTTACTAAAATAATCTTTATATCCTTCGGTAGTGAATAAAACAATATCCGATGAAATCATATCAATAATATTCTGACAGTTTTTTGTAACAATGTGCATATATGATAAATTTCGAAAGGATATTGTGTCTGCAAGCTCTTTTTCTGAAACAATTAATACCATTTTGCCTTCTAGCTTGTATTCAGACAACACCCTGTCGGCATCTTTTGTTTTTTTGATAGTAGAAAGATCTTCCGAAATTACAGCTAACTTGCCATTTACAGCCAAATAATTCAAAACTGCGTTTCTGGCATATTTTTTAAAACTTTTTGGATGATTGCTTTTAAAGTTTCTGCAACTGGATGGGCCGAATGTTACGCCTCCCCCTACCCACAGCGGTGACCTGTTTGAACCGTGTCGGGCGCGCCCAGTCCCCTTTTGTTTCCAAGGTTTTTTGCCTCCTCCTGAGACTTCGCTTCGGTCTTTTGTGTTGGCAATAGCAGATCTTTCAACATTTCTGACATGATTAATATACTCGCTAACTACTCTGTGGTTTACCGCTTTTACAACATCTTGAGGCAAATCAAGAGTTTTTTTGCTACTATTATCTTTTGATAAAATATTTATCTTCATTTATTTCTCTGTGCAAATTTTAACAATACCTTTTTTGGGGCCTGGAATTGAGCCGGCAATTGAAATAATGTTATTTTTCGTATCAACATTTACAATTTTTAAATTTTTGCTAGTAGTGTTCCTATTACCCATTCTGCCAGGCATCTTACGCCCCAGCACGACTCTTTGTGGATAACCTCCACCGATAGAGCCCGGTTTGCGAATGTTGTGTGAGCCATGAGTGACTGGACCCCTGTGAAAACCGTGTCTTTTTATAGTTCCAGCAAACCCTTTGCCTTTTGTTTTGGCTGAAACACTTACAACGCTATTTTCTGAAAATGATGATAAATCTATCTCTTGGCCGACTTTATATTTTGAAGTGTCTGAAACTCGAAATTCAAATATTTGTGCTGGTTTATTTTTTTTAGTAGATTCGATTTTTACAACCACAGCTGAGTAACCATCTTTGGAATCTTTTGTTTTTATTCTAGAAATAACTCCTTTGCAACATTCAAGTAAAGTTATAGCAATATTTTTGCCATCCTCATTAAAGATTCTTGTCATTCCAATTTTTTTTGTTATTGCAAAGTTCATTTCTTATAATTGTTTTAGTTATGTCTTTTGTAATATTGTATTTTTCGCTTCATATATTGCTGATTAATAATATGCATAATTAAACAACAATCGGCCTAGGAACCTTCCCGATTTGTCGGGATGTTATCCATGGCCAGCTTATTTTAAGCTTACAACCCCTAGAATTTAATTGAACCTAGAGGCTGTTAAGCTAAAAACTAGCTTACTACATTTTTATCTCAATGTCAACGCCGGCTGGTAAATCTAAGCCCATTAGATTATCAATAGTTTTAGCTGTTGGATTGATAACATCAATTAATCTTTTATGAACTCGCATCTCAAACTGCTCACGACTATCTTTGTGGACATGTGGAGATTTAATAACTGTAACTTTCCCAATTTCCACCGGTAACGGCACCGGACCATTGATATCTGCCCCAGATCTTTGAACAGTTTCGATAATCTGTTTAGAGGATTTATCAATGATACGATGGTCGTAAGCTCTTAGTTTAATTCTGATTTTTTGTTTAATCTCCTTGGTTGCCGGCATTTTTACCTTCGTTATTTAATTATTTTGGTAACAACTCCAGCGCCCACGGTTTTGCCGCCTTCTCTGATCGCAAACTTCAGACCTGCGTCCATGGCAATTGGAGATATTAATTTTACGCTTACATTTAAAGTATCACCAGGCATAGCCATCTCTTTGTCGAATTTCACTTCACCTGTTACATCAGTTGTTCTAAAGTAAAATTGAGGTTTATAACCAGGTAAAAATGGCGAGTGTCTGCCACCTTCATCTTTGGTAAGAACATAAATTTCAGCTTCAAATTCGGTGTGTGGGGTAATACTTCCGGGTTTAGCCAAAACCTGCCCGCGTTCAACATCATCTCGCTCGATGCCTCTTAAAAGAACTCCGACATTGTCTCCAGCCTGGCCTTGATCCAAAAGTTTTTTAAACATTTCAACACCGGTTACTACAGTCTTTTTTGTCGGCCTAATACCAACTATTTCAACTTCATCATTTACTTTAACAATTCCTTGATCAATTCTGCCGGTGACTACAGTGCCTCTACCTTTAATAGAAAAAACATCTTCAATGGACATTAAAAAGGTTTTTTCAATTTCTCTTTTTGGTTCAGGAATTGCTTCATCTAAAGCGGCAACTAAATCTTCGATGGCCTTTGTGGCATCTGCGTCATCTTCTAATGCTTTTAGTGCTGATCCTCGAATGATTTTTGCATTGTCACCGTCGAATTCGTATTTTGTTAGTAATTCCCTAATCTCCATTTCAACAAGATCAATAATCTCTGGATCATCTACCATATCAATCTTATTCATGAAAACAACAACATTAGGCACTCCAACCTGATTTGCTAAAAGAATATGTTCTCTAGTTTGTGGCATTGGACCATCAGCGGCTGAAACAACTAAGATTGCGCCATCCATTTGAGCCGCACCAGTAATCATGTTTTTTACATAATCAGCGTGTCCGGGACAATCAACATGAGCGTAGTGTCTTTTCTCTGACTCATACTCTTGGTGGGATGTGGCAATAGTAATGCCTCTTTCTCTCTCTTCTGGAGCATTGTCAATGTCTTCAAATTTTTTCTCTTCAGCCATACCCTTTTTTGACAATACATGGGTTATAGCGGCTGTTAAAGTTGTTTTTCCGTGATCTACGTGGCCGATTGTGCCAACGTTGACATGCGGTTTTGTTCTTTCAAATTTTTCTGCAGCCATCTAGTCTCCTTTAAAATTAGTAATATTTTCAATTTAAAATTTAGCGACAATTCGCTTGCATCTATTTTACAATATTTATCTATATAATGCAAGCTTTTAGGTTGATGAATTAATATTTTATTTTGAGCTTCCTTCAATAATCTTACTAGCAATATGTGCAGGCACCTCAGCATAATGCTCAAACTCCATGGAGTATGATGCCCTGCCTTGCGTCATTGATCGTAAACTTGTGGCATAGCCAAACATCTCTGCCAAAGGCACAATAGCTCTAACTACTTTAGCATTACCTCGATCAGTCATTTCTTGTATCTGGCCTCTCTTAGAGTTCAAATCGCCCATTACATCACCCATTGATTCCTCGGGAGTAGTAACTTCAACCTTCATGACAGGCTCGAGCAATACTGGGTCAGCACGCTTAAAGCCATCTTGAAATGCCATAGATCCGGCAATCTTGAAAGCCATTTCGCTAGAATCAACATCATGGAAGCTACCGTCAAAGAGCTCTACTGCTACATCAACAATCGGATAGCCGGCAAAAACACCTCTTTGCATAGCTTCTTCTATGCCCGCATTAACAGGATTGATAAACTCTTTTGGTATTGTCCCGCCAACAATTTTGTTGATGAACTCATATCCCTTACCGGCCTCTTGCGGCATAAGCTTGATAACAACATGACCATATTGACCGCGACCACCAGTCTGACGAATATATTTGCCTTCTGACTCCACCTCTTTGCGGCAAGTCTCTCTGTAAGCAACCTG
>CAZLCL010000001.1:27837-43894 GCA_964558315.1 uncultured Candidatus Saccharibacteria bacterium | reverse complement strand
CAAAGAGTATCACCAGTGGTTGTGCCGGACAAACCGACAGCGGCCGCAATTTCACCCGCGTAAACTGCGTCAACTTCTTCCCTGTGGTTAGCATGAAGCCGAACAATTCGGCCTATGCGCTCTTTTTTGCCCGAGTTAGTATTTATTATATATGAACCTTTATTCAAAATTCCGCGATATACCCTAAAAAAGATTAACTTGCCGACAAAAGGATCTGCCGCAACCTTAAAAGCCAAAGCGGCTAAAGGCTCGTTGTCGCTGGCCTTTATCTCTATCTCTTCACCAGTCTTGGCATCGGTTGCCTTAGCTGGCAAAATATCTAGCGGTGATGGCAGGTAATCAACAATTGCATCCAATAATGACGTTACAATTACCCCACGACCATCGCCACCCAAGATAGGATAAAAACCACCGCTTAAGGTTGCTTTTCTTATCAGATTCTTTAACTCGTTTATAGTTATCTCGTCACCACCCAGATACTTCTCCATCATGGCGTCATCATATTCAACAACTTTCTCGATAAGCTCCTGACGATACTGATTGGCTTTTTCTAGATGATCGGCAGGAATTTCGCCCTCTGTTAACTCCTTATCAGTATACTCTTTGTAGCTATAGGCTTTCATAGATACAAGGTCAATCACACCGTTTATGGCCTGTTCAAAACCAATTGGAATCTGGATAGGGTAAGCGTTAAGATTTAATCTCTCTCTTATAGATTCCAAAGAACGATAAAAATCTCCACCGGTTTGATTAATTTTATTAATAAAGCACATTCTTGGCACATGATATTTATCTGCTTGTCGCCAAACGGTTTCACTTTGTGGTTCTACTCCCATTTTGCCATCAAAAATCACCACCGCGCCATCCAAAACTCTCAGTGAACGCTCTACCTCTACTGTAAAATCAACGTGACCGGGAGTGTCAATAATATTGATGCGATGATTCTTCCAAAAAGCAGTGGTAGCGGCGCTCGTGATTGTAATGCCTCGCTCTCTTTCCTGCTCCATCCAGTCCATAGTGGCTTCACCTTCATGAACCTCACCAATTTTATGAGTTCTTCCTGTAGTATATAAAATACCTTCTGTTACAGTAGTTTTGCCAGCATCAATATGGGCAATGGTGCCAAAATTTCTGACTTTTTCCAATTCGTAATCGCGTGCCATAAATACTCCAAGATAGTTCTTACACGGAACTTATTTACAGATTTTTAGAATCCGCTTCTATCTGCGCGATAGATCCATGTATGAATATCTACTTAATTTTTCAATAAAAAATACCCCCCTGATCAAGCTCAATAATAACACATTAATCGCTAAAGTGTCAAACAATATTTCAATACAGAATTTACTCGATATTGAGGGTCATGTAAGTATGCTTTTTTTGACGAAAGTCGGACACTTTTTAATAATAAGAGTAAAATTAATTTTTAGTCTTGGAGTTAGGGCGGAGCAGCTGGGAGTGAATGCCCCAAATCAAAAACTCCTTATTAGGAGTTAAGATTACGCTAGTATAGTATCTATAATCTGTAAAATATCATATCTGTGACTATCGGATAGAGTGCCAAACATTTTTAACATCTCCAAAAATACCTTAATATTACTTTCTGTAATTTCAAAATGAGCTATTTCTTTCATTTCAGCAGTTCGTCCGACTAAGTTAGTTCTGGCTTTTAATTCTGTAATCGAAAAACATAAATATAACATTGGCTGAGTGCCGACCGCATATTGCTTTTCGGTAATTTTTATTTCGGTGACTATTTCATATCCATTGAATTTGTAAATCAAAAGAGGGTATTTAACTTGAGTGTATTCAAAATTATATCCATTTAAATACTTTGCTATCGGGCGGCTACGATCAATCTGTAATTCAGAGTTGATCATTAATCATCTATCAGTTCTATTGCTTCCCAAGATGGAATGTTATCTTGTGATTCCTCAAGATTCTTATCTGTTAATAATAATAGTTCGGCCTTTTCAATGGCGTCTTTCTTGTTTTCTGCTTCAATAATTGGGAATTCAACTATTGTGATAAATTTAGCTTTTATATCATATTTTTTCATATTATCTCGATTCAATTAATAAAATTTAATCAGTTGATTCAACCTTTTTTCGTGTTTAATATATTCCTATTTGTACTATTACATTATGTGCTATAGCATAAAAATATGCAACCAAACAAATCAATATTTAATAAAGAACATAAAATGATAGTAGAAAGGTTAAAACGTGCCCGTCTTGAGATTGGTCTCGATCAGAATCAGGTGGCTAAGATGCTTAAAAAAACACAATCCCATGTTTCAAAAATTGAATCTGGTCAAAGGAGGATTGATGTTATCCAGCTTAGGGAGCTCGCAAAAATTTATAGAAAAGACGTTGGATATTTTATTGATTTAAAGTAAAAGTTTTTGCTACTTCTTCTAATGTAATCATGGATTATAAAAAATATATACATCAAGAATATAAGTGGCCAAATACTTCTGAAGAAGAAATAGAGCGTCTTGCTGGTGTCTTATCTGGCCATTTAAGACAGATGGGGTTGAAAAAGACAAAGATTGAAAGAATAACAATAGTTAGAAATATTTTAAAAAAGCAAAAATATACTTGTGCTTTTGCGGATGGCGATAGCCGTTTTTGTTGGAATGAACCGAAGGATAAAGAACTTACATTTCTTAAATTACAGTGGGGTCATAAATTACCGAGGAGCCACGGTGATGAAGCATATAAATTAGATAATCTGATTTTACTATGTGCAAGATGTAATAATAACATACAAAAATCAAGAACAATTGAGCAACTAATTCCAGAGTTAGAACATAAGCTTCGGGCTATTAAAAAGTTGCGAGATGGCAATCAATAAGACAATAAAAATGACATTCCTAAATCCCTAGTTTTTATGTCTGTGTCAATTATATTCTGGATTGAAGTGTCTTTAATCGAATTTCGAATTATAGATTTTGTATCGTTATATGGCGGGTTGCCTATGGTTATAATTTTTTCGTCGTCCTTAATCTTTAAGCTTGAACGATTAACATTCAAAAGAGAATTTTGGCAGATAAAATCAACTTCGCTAATATATTTTTTTGCTTCAGAGATAGCTTTTTGATCTATATCTGCCCCAATATATCTTTTTACGATGTTTTTTCTTGCCAAAAAAGAACCATAACCACAAGAAGAATCTATTATTGAATAATTTTTAATATCTCTAATATTATTCAGTAAAATGGAATAGGCCAAATCAACAATAACCTCTGGAGTATAATATGAACCAAGGTTAATGGCGTCTATATGATTTAAATGTTTTTGATTTCTGTCCATAGCCTTTTTATATCATCCTTAAGAATAAAAATAATCGATTGAAAATTTTGTATTAATAATATTATTGAATCACTTTATTTACATAACTCATAAGGTAATAATAATCATCTAATTATTTAGAAAAAGATGTGTTTATTAAGAATAATCTTAGCAAAATAACGACAACACAGTTTACTCTTTAAATATCTTTGTAATTACCTCTTCTATATCAACATTATTGATTGCAATATTTTCTGCCGGGAATTGGTCGAAGAGATCTTTTGCCACCTCTGCTATTTGGCTGTTGCTACACCTAATTACGCCGTCGCCGTCAACTAACGACTTATTGTGATTCAAGCGCGAAAAATTTTGTCTGTCGTTTACATCATTTAATGCAACTTTAATGACTTTCTCCGAAGAGAATTTACTAAGTAGCACTTTCATATCACCATCATAAACCTTTTTGCCTTTATTCATAATGAATATTCTTTGGCACAGCTCCTCTATGTCGTCCATATAGTGGCTGGTTAAAATAATGGTGCATCCGTTCTCTTTGTTTATTTGCTTTAAAAATACCCTAATGGCGCGCGCTGATACCACATCTAAGCCGATTGTCGGTTCATCTAAAAACACTACTTTGGGACTGTGTAAAAAACAAGCGGTTAATTCGCACTTCATTCTTTCACCCAAAGACATTTCACGCAAACGGCTATTCACCAAATTATGCATTCCAAGCAGGTCCACCATTCTATCGAGATTCGTTTTGTATTGCTTTTCGGGAATACTATATACTTCTCGTAATAGATTAAAAGAATCAATTGCTGGGATATCCCACCAAAGTTGATTTTTCTGCCCCATAACAATAGCGATTTTCTTTAAATACTTGTAATTTCTCTGCCAAGGCGTATAGCCCAAAACCTTAGCCTCGCCACTCGTTGGATGCATAATACCTGTCAAAATTTTGAGGAAAGTAGTCTTCCCTGCCCCATTCGGCCCTAAGAATCCTACAAACTCTCCCTCTTCTATCTCTAAATCCAAATCGGTAATGGCGTTTTTAACTGTGATCTCGGGTTTAAGAAAATTACGAAACGAATACCGTTTCTTTTTAAAGCTTTTACAAATTTTGTTACTTGTTATAACCTTCATTTTTTTACTTTCATTTCTAGCTTGAAGCGCTACCGTAATGCTTTTCGCCAAGCCTCCACAATTTAGTTGCGATCAATCCAAACAATACTGTTACCAAAACCATATATATAGCATAGCGGTAATCAATCGGATTAAACAATACCCATGCGGGAATATATGTAACCGCAAGCACTGGAAAAATCACAAAAAGAAATGCTTTTAAGATGTTTGAATATATCCCAGCGGGATAGCGGGCAAACTGCAGAAAACGATTCATAATATCATAAAGTGAATATAGCCGAACAAACCAAAATGTAGGAACTATACTAATAACCGATAAAAAATAGAACAAAATTTGCCCCGTGATAAAAAACGTGCCAAAAAATATTATGTTGATAACGGGTATTGCCACTGCCGATTTTATTGCCGAAAAAACAGCTAGAGCAACAACTGCAAACAGTGTAATAATTTGATATATCTTGGGCTCACGAAGCGAAACCATAATCATGGGATTAACGGGTTTTGTAAGGTGAAAGTCGTAATCTCCCAATCTCACCATCTCATTTGCCATCTTGCCCAAACCTTTACGATAAATTAGACCGCTTAAAACACTGGTTAGCTTCATCATCGAGAAAATGAACAACACTTGGTAGTAGTTCCAACCGGCTAAAGATGTGATGTTTGCAAATATTATATTAAATAAAATAATGGTCATGATAATTTCAAGCAAAGAAATGGCTAAATTAAAAATCACAACACCGCCAATTATTGAATCGCGCATGTAGGCATTTTTAAATATGATTTTAAATATTTTAAAATATTTAATCATCTACCGGTTCCTTCATATTTTTTAATTCCGGTTAAAAAGACAACTCTATAGACACCAAAAAATATCAAGCTCCACACGATAATAATCGGCCATGTGCGAATAATTTGCTCTGAAGTCATCTTGCCCAAAAACGCTTCTATGGGAATATAGAATAGATATTTAAATGGAAGCGCCAAAAAGATATTTTTTATTGTGCCGTTAAGAAATGCCAATGGAAACATTGAGCCAGCCAAAAAACTAATGATAAAGTTGATCAACTCTATCAATGATCGTCTGTCGCCATAATGGAAAGTTAAAGCATGGAAAATCAAATTGAAAAAGAAACTCATCACCATGGCAAGAATCAGGGTGATAATAAATAAAAGCACATTTTGTGCGGAAGGCAAAGTGATCAGCCAAGAACTGGAAAAGAACATTATCAATAAAAAAGGAACGAAGGTTAAAAGTCCCATGAATATATCAGCTACAGAAGCAATAAAATGTATAAAGGTAACATTCCATGGTTTAATATAGTCATTTGTAAATACACCCGTCCAAATATCATTACCAAGATAAATTACATTTACCATGTCAAATCTAAATATCAATGTGGTAAGCAAGTAGTAGGTGATAGTATTAGAAATGGTATAGTTATTAATCTGATCTACATTGCCAGCTTTGTATATAGTGAGCCAGAGCGCGATTGATATATAAAAAAATACGGTGTTTATTGCCATATACAAAAAATAGTCCGCCTTATAGGCTAACATAGATCGCACACACATTTTAAAGTAGCTGGCGTATTTACTCATCTTTTTATTATATCAATTACTAATCACCTAACAAAAAAAGCCCCGCAGGGCTATTTTTTATCGAAAAGGTAGAAATGCTAGAATCTGGCGAAATGTGCAAAGGCTTTGTTGGCCTCAGCCATTCTATGAACCTCATCGCGCTTTTTAATAGCGGCGCCCTCATTATGATAAGCTTGAATCATTTCATCTGATAACTTGATATACATCGCGGCGCCTTTTCTGGAGTCAGCGGCCTTAATGATCCATCTTAAAGCTAAAACAACTTTTCTTTCCTTGTTAACTTCAACCGGCACCTGATAATTTGCTCCTGCAACTCTTTTCCCTTTTACTTCAACATTCGGCCCGACATTTTTCATCACTTCGGAAAATACATCCATCGGCTCTGCCTTAAGTTCTTTTCCTGCTCTATCTAATGCGTTATATACAATTTTTTCGGCGACCGTTTTTTTGCCATTCTTCATGATATAATTAATAAACTTTGTTACTAAAACACTGCCGTAACGAGAATCCGGTTCTATTGTATGTTTAGGCGTTTTTGAATTTCCTCTGGACATTTTTTACAATTTTCAATTTAAGAATTTATATTTATAATTATTCGCTTGGCTTTTTAGCGCCATATTTTGATCTAGCTTTTTTTCTGTCTTTAACACCACTCAAATCTAATTTACCCCTTATAATATGATAACGCATACCTGGAAGATCTTTTACTCTGCCACCCCTTATTGTCACAACCGAATGCTCTTGTAACTGGTGGCCTTCACCACCTATATATGCGTTTACCTCCATGCCGTTTGTTAGCCTGACTCTGGCAAATTTACGCAATGCAGAGTTGGGCTTTTTTGGTGTCATGGTGCCAACTTTAACACAGACACCACGTTTTTGCGGGCATCCCTTGTCCAAAGAAACAGGACGATTATTCAGATAATTAAAAGTAGTCTTTAAAGCGGTAACTTTAGACTTCTTTTCAATTTTTTTTCGTCCCTTTCTAACTAACTGATTTATTGTTGGCATAATTTTCCTAATAATTTTGACTATATTAGTCTATCAAATTTTTTTATCTCTGTCAAAGAACAAACGGCTAATAATTTACGCACTTAATTATCGCTTTGTTTTTGAAAAAAATCTTTTTTGATACCTGTCCCGGCAGGAATTAGTTTGCCGATAATAATATTTTCTTTTAACCCTTCCAGCTTATCAACTTTGCCTGATATCGCGGCGTCTATCAACACAGAGGTTGTTTCCATAAATGAGGCGGCAGCTAAAAAGCTCTTAGTTTTTAAGGCTACTCTGGATATGCCCATAATAATGTTCTCAAATTTAATTTGGGCTTTATTCTCTTTTTTTCTTGAGGTATTTGCTCTCAAGACTTCGCTAAGATCTACGATTTGACCAGCCAAATATGCGGAATCTGATGGATCAAGCATTTTTACCTTTGAACACATCTGCCGGACGATTACTTCAACATGCTTATCGTTAATATCTTGGCCTTGAGAATCGTATATTTGTTGAACCTCATCAATTATGTAATTTTGTGTTGCTATCACTCCTCTGTGTTTTATGGAAACAGCTAAATCTAAATGACCCTCAGTTAATGGCGTTCCGGCCGAAACTACATCGCCCTCATTTACCTTAATTTGAGTAATATTGGAAATTGTGTAGTCTTTGCTTGTTGTGCCTTCTCCATTAATTAATCCTTTTTGATTATTAATTTTGATAACGCCACAAATATTTGATCTGATCGGTTTTTGATTTTCGGATTCAGCGATGGTTTGCTTTACTTTAACCTTGTCTCCATCTTTTACAACCCAACTATAATCTGCAGGCAAAACATGAGATTCATCTTTTTGGGTTTTGCCGGTAATGTTAATTATGGTTGTTCCGTCTTGCTTAGTAATAGTAACCTTGCCGCCATTATCTGCAACCACAGCAGGAAATTTTGGCATTCTTGATTCGAATAATTCTTCTACTCTAGGAAGACCAGTAGTAATATCTTCACCAGCCGCACCACCAGTGTGGAATGTTCTCATAGTGAGCTGAGTTCCAGGTTCGCCGATAGCCTGAGCCGCTACAATACCAACAGTTGCACCAATTTCGACTAACGACCCTGTAGCTGGATCTTTACCATAACAAATTTGACAAATACCTTTCTCGGATTGACAACCAAGCAAAGATCTAATTTTTATAAAATTTTCACCAGAGTTATTAATCTCTTCAATTTCTTTACTCCCTATCATGGTGCCGGCCTTAATATTGGCTATGTCCTCAGCTAAAACTCTGCCATTAATATGAGAGTCCCAAGACTTGCCGGATTTTTCATAAAAAGATTTGTCCATCACTCTAAACTCTTGTGTGCCACAATCGTGTTCAGTTACTACAGTATCTTGCGAGACATCTACCAATCTTCTAGTCAAATATCCAGCTTCTGATGTTCTAAGTGCAGTATCGGCTCGTCCTTTTCTTGAACCATGAGTTGATACAAAGTATTCAAACACGCTCAAACCCTCTTTAAAGTTTGATTTTATCGGAAGCTCAATAATATTACCGGTTGGATCAGCAACTAAACCTTTCATTCCAGCAATTTGATTTAACTGAGATACATTACCTCTAGCCCCTGAATTCATAATGATAAAAATGTCATTTTCACGATCAAAGTTTTCCATCATTTCGCTTTCGATTTTGCTTGAAGCATCCATCCATAACTCGACAGTCTTAGCATATCTCTCTTCACTAGTTAAAAGACCGCGCTGATAAAGTTGGTCTATCTGCTCGAGTTTTTGCTCCGAGGTAGCCAGAATCTCGGTTTTTTTAGATGGCACCATAATGTCATCCACAGAAAAGGTAATTCCAGAAAGTTCAGAATATTTGAAGCCTAAATCTTTAAAATCATCAACTAGTTTGGAAGCCGCAGATTTACCGTAAAGATGATAAACTGATGATATTGAAAACTTTACCTTTTTCTTATCAAAAACTTCATTCTGAAAACCGTAATCTGGAGGAAGCACTTCGTTTACCAAAAGTCTTCCAACCGTTGTCTCAACTATTTCGTTATCAAGCTTTACCTTTATCATTGCCTGAATATCAATAATTCCACAATCATAAGCCGATATGGCTTTTTCTTTGCTAGAATACACTTTGCCACAACCTTTAGCTTCTTTTTTCGGATAAGTAATATAGTAGAGACCCAAAATCATATCTTTTTCCGGAGTTACAATGGGATCTCCCGAGGCAGGTTTTAGCAGATTTTTAGATGATAACATAATCTGACTTGCCTCGAGTCTTGCCTGTTTTGACAACGGCACATGAACAGCCATCTGATCTCCATCGAAATCAGCGTTAAAAGCGGCGCAAACCAAAGGATGAATTTGAATGGATTTGCCCTCGATTAACACCGGTTGAAAAGCCTGAATACCCAATCTATGCAGTGTGGGAGCGCGATTTAGCATAACATGATGATCTTTGGTTATCTCTTCCAAAATATCCCAAACAAAATCCTCGCCCTTTTCAATCAGCTTGGTAGCATTCTTGACATTATGAACATACCCGTCTTTAATAAGTTTCCCGATTACAAAAGGCTTAAACAGCTCGAGTGCCATGATTTTTGGTATGCCACATTGATTTAATTTAAGTTGTGGACCGACAACAATAACCGATCTTCCGGAGTAGTCAACTCTTTTTCCAAGCAAGTTTTGTCTAAAACGTCCCTGTTTACCGCGTATCATATCTGATAGTGACCTCAACTTCCTTTTTCCTCCAGCAGACATGGCAACTTTGCCTTTTCGTGCAGAGTTATCAATAACCGCATCAACCGCTTCTTGTAACATTCGTTTTTCGTTGCGGCAGATAACCTCAGGAGCACCTTGAGAAAGAAGCCTTTTTAGACGATTATTTCTGTTAAGCACACGCCTATAAAGATCATTTAAATCTGATGCGGCGAATCTTCCACCATCAAGCTGAACCATTGGGCGTAAATCAGGCGGTATTACCGGTAATTTCGTCAAAACTAGCCATTCTGGTTTTATTCCAGCCTCTTTTAATTGAGATAATACCTTAATTCTTTTTAGAACTCTTCTTCTGTTGTCACCCAGATCTTTCCTCAACATTTCCTCTGTGTTATTTATCTCTTTATCTAAATCAACATCCTTAAGTAATTTTAATATTGCTTCAGCTCCAATGCCTACATTGATAATATGTCCGTATTTTATAGTCAAATTATTGTATTTTAACTCGGAGATAATCTCACCAGTTTTTAGAGTATTTAGTTCACTTTTAGCTTGTTTGTAAGCGGCATCAATTTTTTGCTTTTTTAGCTCTCTAGACGCCTCAGAGACAGATTCATCCTCCTCTTTTATCTCTTTAAGCATGTCTAAATATTCTTCCTCAATGGCGGCCAGTGATTCTTCTCGAACGTTATCATTTATCTCCATAACGATAAATGACGCAAAATATATAACCTTTTCTAAATCTGTTGAGCTAACCCCCAAAACCTGTGCTATTACTGGAGAAGTGCCACGCGAATACCAAATATGAGCCACAGGAACGGCTAAATCAATATGACCCATTCGAATGCGCCTAACCGATGATCTGGTAACCTCAACTCCGCATTTATCGCAGACCACTCCCTTATATCTGATCTTTTTATATTTCCCGCAGTAGCATTCCCAATCTTTGGTTGGCCCGAATATTTTCTCGCAAAATAGACCATCTCTTTCTGGTTTCTGCGTTCGATAATTTATTGTTTCTGGTTTTAAAACCTCTCCATGTGACCAATTTACAATGCTATCAGGCGATGCAACCGAAATTTTTACTGCTTCGAAATCTGATACATTAACTTGATCTTTTATCTCCACTTTCTCCTTTGGCATGTTAGCTCCGTCTATTTATTATTAACGCCGATTTATTTACTTAAAACTACTCTTCATCTAACTCTTCAGAAACTATATCTTCATCTTCGGCTGTCTGTTCCGCCGCAAGTTCTGTAAGAATTTCGTCAACATCTTCGTCGTTAGCATCTTGCTCTATCTCATTATTATCTTTTTCTATACTCTCTGATCTTTTTGCGGCTTCCTCGATTTCCAAAATGTTTTGCTCTTCTGAAACCAGATCAACCTGCAAACAAAGAGATTGTAATTCTTTAACCATAACATTAAAGGCTTCGGGTAGCATCGGTTTTTGAATCTCTTCTCCCTTAATAATCGCTTCATAAGCCTTGCTTCTTCCGATTACATCATCAGATTTTATTGTTAGCATCTCTTGCAATATATGCGATGCTCCATAAGCCTCAAGTGCCCATACTTCCATTTCACCAAACCTTTGACCACCAAATTGCGCCTTTCCTCCAAGAGGTTGCTGAGTAATCATAGAGTAAGGGCCAACGCTACGAGCATGCATTTTATCATCTACTAAATGATGAAGTTTTAAGATATACATAACCCCGACAGTGATTTCTCGATCAAATTCCTCTCCCGTTCGCCCGTCTAAGAGCCTGGTTTTACCGGATAGAGGCAAATTTTGTTGACGTAAATGTGTTTTAATCTCTTCATTACTAACTCCTTCAAAAGCAGGAGTTGAAATCTTATAGCCACCCTCCATAGCCGCCCAGCCTAAATGGGTTTCCAGTATCTGACCAATATTCATACGAGATATTACACCAAGCGGATTTAAAATTACATCAACAGCTCTCCCGTCTGGCAGATAAGGCATATCTTCCTCCGGCAATATCATCGAAATTACACCCTTATTACCATGTCGGCCTGCCAATTTGTCGCCAATCGATATTTTTCTGAGCTGAGCAACTGAAACTTCTACCATTTGATAAACACCAGTGGGCAATTCATCTCCATTCTCTTTCGAAAATATCTTTACTCCGACTACTTTTCCTCTTTCTCCATGAGGCAGACGTAACGATGAATCTCTAACATCTTTAGCTTTCTCGCCAAATATTGCTCTAAGTAATTTTTCTTCAGCGGTTAGTTCGGTTTCACCTTTTGGTGAAATTTTTCCGACCAGAATATCTCCTGCCGAAACTTCGGCGCCCAATCTTATGACACCATTTTCGTCCAAATTAGATAAAGTTTCTTCTGATACATTAGGGATATCACGAGTCAATAATTCCGGCCCTAATTTAGTATCTCTTACCTCTAAAGAATATTTTTCAATATGAATTGATGATAAGGTATGATTTTTTACTAACTTATCAGACAAAATTATCGCATCTTCGTAATTTCCTCCACCCCAAGACATAAAAGCAACAACCAAATTTTGACCCAACGCCAATTCGCCCTCTTTTGTAGCGCTTGAATCAGCAATCACTTGATCTTTAACAACTTTGTCCCCCATTACTACAACTGGTTTTTGGTTGATACAAGTGCCCTGATTGGAGCGAATAAACTTTTCTAACTGATAGTCCCTCTCTTCACCACGAGAGTCCTTTATTCTTATAAGTTTCGATGAAACATGAGTTACTTCTCCTGCCGATTTTGCTACTAATATCTGGCCGGAATCTCTAGCGGCGGCCCTTTCTATGCCTGTTCCGACAAAAGGCGAATCTGGGCTGATTAAAGGAACTGCTTGCCTCTGCATATTTGATCCCATCATAGCTCTTGCCGCATCATCATGCTCGACGAATGGAATCAGCGAGGTTGATATTGAGACAATTTGTTTAGGAGAAACATCCATGTATTCAACATCTTTTGCGTCAGCAATATCGGGCTCTAAATTTTTTCGAACAACAACTCTATCATTCTTAATATACCCTTTGCTATCAACTTCCACCGATGCTGGTGCAATTACCGATGCTGTTTCTTGAGCCGCATCTAAATATTCAATCTGATCAGTAACAAAAGCTCTATTGTCTTTTACCACCACCTTTCTAAAAGGTGTCTCTAAAAATCCATATTCATTAACTTTTGCATAACTCGCCATATAGCTCACCAAACCGATATTTGGACCTTCCGGTGATTCAATTGGACAAATTCGGCCATAATGTGACACATGAACATCGCGAACTTCAAATCCGGCACGCTCCCTTGATAAACCACCAGGACCAGTCGCGGAAAGCGTTCGCTTGTGCTCAAGCTCACTTAATGGGTTTGTTTGATTCATGAATTGTGAAAGCTGTGAAGAAGCAAAAAACTCTTGCAAAGACGCACCAATTGGTCTTGAATTAACCAATCCTGCAGGTGTAATTTCAGTAGGATCCATTACACTCATGCGGTCTTTAACTATTCTTTCGACTCTTAAAAGCCCAACCCTTACTCGGCTTTGAACCAGCTCGCCAACCGCTCTTATTCTTCGATTTTTTAAATTGTCCGTATCATCCGGTTCTGCAAAGGGAGTATTATTTAAATTAATCACCTCTTTTAAAATTAATATAAAATCTTCTAATCTAAATATGCGGTTTTCTGGAGTATTTTCTACATTTATACCTAAACGGCGATTTAATTTATATCTACCAACTCTGCCCATATCATATCTTTTGGTGTTAAAGAACATTGTTTCCAAAAAAACCTTAGCTGACTCTGAGGTAGCTAAATCACCCGGCCTGATTCTTTTATATGTTTCTACTAAACCTTCCTCATAATTTTTTGATGGATCTTTTGCTAGCGTGGATTCAATAAATAATTGGTCTTCATTGATATCTATATCAGAAAATGCTTCTTTGATTTTCTCATCGCTATCCATACCAAAAGCTCTCAATAACGTTGTAACAGGGATTCTTCTTTTCCTATCAATCTTTACTGAGATAACGTTTTTTGAACTTGTTTCAATTTCTAGCCAAGCGCCCCGAGAAGGAATAATCTTGGCTCCAAACAATTTTCTGCCATTAATCTCTTCTGCAGTAAACAAAACACCGTATGATCGCACGATTTGAGAAACAACTACTCTTTCTACACCGTTGATGATAAAACTACCCCTATTAGTCATTAGTGGAAAATCGCCGAAAAAGATCTCTCCCTCTTTTATCTCTTCTGTTTTCTTGTTTAATAAGGAAGCCCTAACTCTTAAAGGAGCTTTGTATGTTAGATTCTTGTCTCTAGCTGTTATCTCGTCAACCTTTGGTTTATCAACATAATAATCTCCCAATGTTAAAGAGTAATTTTCGCCATTAAAATCTTCAATCGGAGATATTTCATCCAAAAGCTCTCTTAAGCCTTCATTAAAAAACCATTGATAGGACTTAGTTTGAATTTCGATTAAATTTGGAAGTGTTTCAAAGTCCTTTTCCTCACGAGGATGTAAACGGCTTACTTGATTTTTTGCTTTCGGCATTATGCTCCTTTATTTATACTATTTTTGACCTGACTAAGTTTAACAACATAAAAATCCCGGTAGTGCGGGTTAATAAAAATTTAGTCAAGATCTATATTTTTTTATCTATATTCATCCTGTGCGGTGATGAATGATTACATACAACAAAAACATTCTAGCACAACAACAAATGCTTGTCAACACAAGTAATTCACCAATTTATCTTACGATACCATTGTATAAAAACCATTCTTTCATGTCAATATCCCCCACTATTTCTCTTAATATTCTTTATCTTGACATCTATATCTCTCTGTTGATCATTTTTCTTAATTGTCTCCCTTTTGTCAAATTGTTTTTTGCCCCGAGCCGTAGCTATCTGCAATTTAAATTTTCCCCTTACTATGTATCCCTTTATGGGTATGATGGTAAATTGTTTCTGCTCAGATTTTTCAATAATCTTTTTAAGTTGCGCCTTATTTAACAGCAATTTCCTAGATCTCGTGCTATCGTCATCTTTAACAGATATGTGAGCGCCAACCCAATAAAGCTCATTTTTTAATAGCTTGATATACGAGCCAGACATATTAATCTTACCTGCTCTAATGGATTTTATCTCTTTGCCTGTTAAAACAACACCAGCTTCTAGTTCTGATAAAATCTCGTAATCAAATTTTGCTTTTCTATTTAATATTTGTTGATTTTTATTCATAACTTGAGATTAACATTTTTACGCTCTTCCACTCCTGAATTATTACTACAATTACTGCCGCGATCGGAATTGATAATACTACACCCATTAATCCATAAACCTTAGCGCCCACCAATACAGCTAAAATTATTGTAGCTGGAGATAAACCAACGGTCTTGTGCATGACTTTCGGCACAATGAGCGTCCCTTCTAGCTGTTGAACAATTACATACCAAATTAACACTAGCAAAGCCATAAAAGGCGAAATACTGAGAGCAACTAAAGCGGCTATCAACCCGGCTAGAATCGGCCCGATAGTTGGGATTACTTCAAAAATTCCAGAAATAACTGCTAGAGTCATGGCATAAGGTATGCCCATTATGCTTAAAGCAATTAAATTTAGCACAGCGATAATTAATGCTAGATATAATTGACCCTTAAACCATCCACCGGTTTTGTGAGCCACTTTATGCAAAATTTCAGAAGCTAAATCTCTCCTCTCTTCTGTGACGAAGGATAACAGAAAGCTTTTTAAACCTTTTTCATCCATCAAAAAATATATAAAGAGAACTATCGCCATAATAACGCTTACCATGCCTCCAAATATGCTGGTCGTAAAGGTTAATAGCACTCCCGAGATATTGCCAACTTGACCGCTTAAATTCGATAAAGCGTCCTTTATTTGAGGAATGTAGTCGTGAATCCAACTGATCTTTGTAAGATACTTCGGTAGATTTTGCGCTAATTGTGTTGTTTGCTCGACTAATGGGGGAATCACCAAAATTAACACTAGCGAAACAACTGCCATAAATATCATTATCAAAGCCAATAAAGCACCGGGTTTAGTAATTTTTTTAGCCCATTTGTTGATAGTTGGAGAAAAGGCAGAAACCAAAATTAGCACAATAAAAAATAAGGCGATGACATCCCTAATCACATAAATAAAGTAAGCGCCCACCAAGATTATAATAATTTTTATAATTGACCATGACGATATATCAATTTTAGTTTTATTAGAACTCATAATCCTCCTTAATCTTTATAAATATATAAAATTATTTTCTTCCGCTTTGGGTAAAAT
>CAZLCL010000001.1:0-27737 GCA_964558315.1 uncultured Candidatus Saccharibacteria bacterium | reverse complement strand
TTATTAATTTGAGATTCCAATTTGTTTTTGTCGCTTATTGATTCTTTATAGTTTTGATTTTTCTGTGTTAAGTTTGAAATCTGATTTTTTAATTCTGAATTTGTTTTTACAATTTTTTCTATTTCCACAGCTAAAATCTGATCATCAGCTTCAATTAAACTTGGTTTAATTATCGAATAATAACGAATAGCAACTACTAAGCCCAGAACAATTGCGGCTAAAAGTAATACAATCCAGTCTTTTTTTCTAATTAACTTTTTCATTCTTTATTTTGATTATATGTTGTTACATTAAAATATCCTAGATACGGTTCGATAGTGATATTTTTTTTATAAGAAAACTCAAAAATTAAGCCGCTTTTAGCGCGATTTTTAATATCAGACAAATTCATCTGGCTATTGATTATTGTCTTCATTTTATCGGTGTTGCCAATCGCCTTTATAATAAAAGGATTTGATATTTTAGTGTTATTTACAAGAATGGTATTTACTACACAATCAATAGAGGTTGTAAAAACTACTCTTTGATCGTTAATCGAGATTGCTTCTGCCTCTGAAGCCCACAAATAATTTATTACATCGCGGATATCAGCGGCATGAACTATTGACTCCTCATTTGCCCTATCTAGCGGACTGTCATCTAAAGTAATGATTACTCCGTCACCAGAAACTTTAGTTTGACCAGCTAAAGCCTTTTCTTTTTCCAGCTCCTTTAGCGACTCGGTTGAGACATTACTTTTCTTAATATCGTTGCTTAAAGCTTCGTTCTGTTCGTTTAAATTTTGAATCTCTGCCTGAAGATCTTCCTGCTCTTGATATAATATATGTCTCGTCTCTTTAAGGCTTAAAACAGGAGTTTCAGGATTTGTGATGATATCCGGCACGGTTCTGAATTGCGCCATTATGACTAAACCCATTGACACACCCAGCAAAATGAAAAAGAATCGAATCAATACATATTTTAGATTACTATTTCTTATGTTCATCTCAGTTTATCACTTATTCATACAATTATTAAAAATGCGTGATTTTCTAAATCTTGAATACTTATTGGTCGGAGCGCCGGGACTCGAACCCGGAGTCTCACGAACCCGAATCGTGTGCCTTACCAATTAGGCCACGCTCCGACGCTGATTTACTGCGCTAATCCCTGCTTATTTGTATTATTAACTATTTTAGGAAAATTGATGTAAAAGCAAACTAGTACCCGCGGTAGGAATCGGTAACCGATATCCCGCTGTTGCGGGATTTGTCTACCCCGGCTCAGCGCCAGCCGCGTTTCCGCCTTTCGATTCCGCTATTATGGCTACCAGCTCCTTCCGCCAGGTTATTGGCAGAACGAGCTGGTACCCGCGGTAGGAATCGAACCTACGACGCCCGCCTTAGGACGGCGGCGCTCTATCCACTGAGCTACGCGGGCATTTTTACATATTAGACTTTTACAAAATACTCTAATTTGCCTAAATATTCAACCAAAAAATGAGATAAAAAATGACACGATCGGTGTGCCTTTCGTGTCATTTTAATATTTTTATTTATTTTACTGAGGTTCTCAGAGACCTACTAGGTTTAAATCTTGGCATCTTGGAGGCTGGAATTTTAATAGCTTGACCGGTTCTAGGATTTACACCGCTTCTGGCTTTTCTTTTACCGACATCAAATGTTCCGAATCCTGTTAAAGTAACCTTTCCGCCCTTTTTCAGTTCATTTGATAACAGATCGAGCATAGTTTGAATTCCTACCTCTGCCTCTCTTTGAGATAAACCCGTTTTTCTGGCAACCTCTGAAATCAATTCGCTTTTATTCATGTTGTCTCCTCTAACATGTTACTAATTTATTGATTCTTTTGATTTTTAAAGCCGCTTTTGTATCTAAATCAACGGTCACCAAAACCGCATTAAATATCGCGTCTCCACTTGCTACTTTATGGGATTGTGGCATTTGTGTCAAGAACTTTTCGATAATGATCTCTTTTTTAATACCCAAAACCGAATCTATCGGCCCTGTCATGCCGACATCTGTAATGTAAGCTGTGCCCTTACTAAGTATTCTCTCATCAGCAGTCTGAACATGAGTATGTGTTCCCAATACTGCAGATACTTTGCCATCTAAATAATAAGCTAAGGCAATTTTTTCGCTAGTAGCTTCAGCGTGGATATCTACAATTATTATCTTATCTTGATTCTCTTCTATTACTTTAAGAGCCGAAGTAAACGGATCTGAAACTTCCTCGTTCATAAAAACTCTCCCCTGCAAATTTATAACAAGAATTTGATCTAAAACTACAAATCCCTTTCCAGCTGAATCGTTAGAATAATTTAATGGCCGTAATATTTCTACATCTCCCCTCTCCATGTGCGGAAGGATATCTTTATTGTTCCAAATATGATTACCCGATGTAAAATAATCTATGCCAATTATCTTCATTTCTTTGATAATTTTATATGTAGCACCCTTTCCCGAAGCAATATTTTCACCATTAGCTAAAACATAATCGATTTTTTCATCCATTTTTATAGTTTCAAGTAGTTTTTTTACGGCGTTTCGTCCCGGTTTGCCTACAATATCTCCGATAAATAATATCTTCTTTTCTTTATTATTTGGCATACTCTACTGCCCTGACCTCTCGTATTACATTAACTTTAATTTGACCCGGATATTGCAACTCTTCCTCAATTTTTTTTGCTACTTCTTTAGATATTTTAGCGGCGGCTAAATCATCAATTTCAGCTGGAATGACTAATACTCTAATCTCTCTTCCGGCTTGAATAGCAAAAGATTTTTCCACTCCCTCAAATGAATTAGCCACTCTCTCTAGGTCTTCCAATCTCTTAACGTAATTTTCCATAGACTCTCGCCTTGCACCGGGTCTAGCAGAAGAGATGGCATCGGCAATTTGCACAATTAATGCTTCCACGCTTTCAGCTTCAACATCCTGATGATGAGCTTCTATGGCATTAATTAAATTACTCGGAAGATTGAATTTTCTGGCGATGTCGGCCGAGATCACTGCATGAGAACCCGGCACTTCGTGGTCAACAGCTTTTCCTAAATCATGCAATAAACCTGCTTTTTTGGCTAATGCTACATCAGATCCGGTTTCATCAGCCAACGCGGCAGAAATTCTTGCGACCTCGACAGCATGTCTTAATTGATTTTGACCGTAAGAGTTTCTAAATTTTAACCGTCCAAGAATCCTTATAATTTCTTGTGGAACTCCAGTTACCCCAATCTCGACTACCGCCTCTTCACCAGCCTTTTTTATTTCTGCGGCAACATCTTTTTTGGCTTTTTCGTAAGCTTCCTCGATTCTTGTCGGATGAATTCTTCCGTCTAAAACCAACTGTTCCAATGTCACTTTGGCTACTTGACGGCGCACCGGATCAAACGAAGATAAGACTACTGCTTCGGGAGTATCATCAATTATTAAATCTACCCCAGTTACTTTTTCAAATGCTTGAATGTTTCTGCCCTCACGACCAATGATCCTACCCTTCATATCATCGGAAGTTAAAGATACTGTCGAAGTTGTATTTTCTGATGCCGTATCAGCCGCGATTCTCTGCATGGCTGTTACAATAATTTTCCGCGCATACTCTTCGGCGTTTTCCTTTATATAATCATCAACTTCTTTAATCTTTTTAACTAAATCATTCTTGCCTTCTTTTTCAACAATTTTTAACAAAACGTCTTTGGCTTCCTCTTTGCTCATCTTTGCAATTTTTTCTAGTGATTGCTCCTGCTTTTTACGCAAAGATTGCAATGTTTCTTTTATCGAATTTATATCTTTTTGCTTTTTTTCCAGCTCCAGTTTATTATTTTCAACCATGCCAATTCTGTTATCCAGCACTGATTCTCTTTTTCTAAGTTCTTTTTCTACATCTTCAACATATTTTTGTTTCTTTTTTACCTCTTGTTCTGCTTCCTCCTTAATTTTTATTGCGTTGTCTTTTGCTTGTAATAATAATTCTTTGTGCTTTGTTTCGGCTTCTTCTAAAATTTTTTCAGCTTTTTCTTTTGAATTTTTAGCTCTACCTCCAAATGTTTGATTCCATATTATTACGCCCAAAATTACACCGACGAGAAGGGCGGCTATCCCTACCAATGTTGTCGTCATTTTTTTCCTTTCTAGGTTTCAAACTTTATTTTACAATAGCTGATAGCCTAAACTATACCCAAGCTGGTTAATAAGAGTAATATTATAAATATAAAGTTTGGATTTTTATAATTTAATTTGATTTTGGCATTTTTTGCCACTTGGTGGATCGCCTGGGACTCGAACCCAGAACCAATGGCTTAAGAGGCCACTGCTCTACCATTGAGCTAACGATCCTATTCTTAAAATAACAAAATTATCGTATCAAAATTCAATACGATTTTCAAGAACGATATAATTGACCAAAGAATGATTTTCGTGTAAATTATTACTTGTTCGGGTAATTCAGAGAATCAGGAATTGAGACATTGATTAGTATATTACTTTTTTGAATTTAGCACGATTGGTCGGTGATTTTTCCAACTTTCTTTTTGCTTCTTGCTTTTTCCTTTTTACTTTTAACTTTTTACTTATTTACCGGGGTGTGGCTTCCACCAGAGGCGGACAGGCAACTTCGCCACACAAAAAATATTAAATAGTGTATTATTCCAAACTTTTAACTTTAAACTTTTAACTTTTGCCTTATTAACCGGGGTGTGGCTCAGTTGGCTAGAGCACCGCGTTTGGGACGCGGGGGTCGTCGGTTCGAGTCCGACCACCCCGACCAAGTGTGACAGCTTCGGGTTTAATGTTTTGAATGAAGCTGTAGCAAGGAGAAATATGGGTGTTCAAATAGCCTGGGTAGCTCCAGACCAGGCCAGAGGGAAATATTGAACACAAGATCATTCGCTTCTGCCCGAGGTCCGCATCAGCATATGTTTTTGTTAGATCTTTGAACTTTTCTTGGATAAAAAGTGTTACATCCTCAATATTGTATTTGGTAATTAACTCGTCGTTTTTCGTCATTTGAATTCTGGCGATTTTTTCTTCCAGAATCCTGTTTTGTTCTCTAAAGACATCGTCAGAATATATACCGGCCAAATTTTTATTAATTAACGCTTGGCGAGTCTCATAGGCCTTTTTAAGCTCGTCTTCAGCTTGTTCCCGCCTTTTTTGCAATGTTGATATTCTTTTGTAATAGGTCTTGCGCAGATAGATCGTAATCAATTCCAGAGCTTTTTGAGTTGGTGCGATATTGTTTAGCAGTTTGGTTGTCTCTCGCTCGATTTCATCCACCGGGATTGAGTGACTTTCTTTGCACCATTTTTGACAAAAATAATAAGCATAGTGTTGTTTCTTGCCTTTGCTCCAACCGGCGGTCAGTGATTGGCCGCAGCTACATTTAACAATTCTTCTAAGCGGGAAATCCGGATTGTCGCGGTTTTTCTTGGCCAATGGTTTAGATATATTGACGTTTCGACCGTCCAAAATCGCTTGAACCTGATAATATAGCTCCTCTGTTATCATCGGCACATGCTGGCCCTGGACTTCTTGACCATATTTTTTAGAAACTAACTTTCCGGTATAGAATTTATTTCGAAACATTCGTTGAACGGTCTGCGGTTTAACTTTAAATTCCTTGCCGGAACGATAACTGACCTTTATCCCCTGATCGTTTAGAATTTTTGACGTCTCTCTCAACGATTTTGTGCCGGTACCCATTAACTCCCATGCGTTTTTCAAGGCGTCAAATGTTTTCGGATCTTTAACCACATAACCGTTTTGATTCAAATAACCGAACGGCGCAAAACTTGTCGGCAAACCTGAAAGAAATCTGGCTCGCAGGCCGTTCTTACTTCGTTCTCCGCGAACGTCATTGTCCATTTGAGCAAAACCGGCAAGCATCGTCTCAACGAATTTTTCAGTCGGGCTATTACCGGTCGGCTCTGTCGCGGAAATTAAACTGACATCACTCTCGGCAAGTTTCTTGCGGATAATTAAATAATCTGCCGTTTGGCGCGAGATCCGATCTAAACGATAGACAATAACATAATCAATTTCTTTTTTATGCTTTCGGCAATATTCAAGCATCTGGATCAAAGCCGGACGCCCCTTGATCGTTTTAGCCGATCGACCTTCTTCTCTGAATATCTGAACAATATCGAGTTTTCGCCTCACTGCTTCCTTGATACAGATATCTTCTTGTGTTGAGAGAGAATAATTTTCAACCTGTTCTTCACTCGAGACCCGGATATAAACTACTGCCTGGTTCTCCTTTTTCTGCTTATTGCTAAAAATCGATGAGTCCATTTTTTAACCCTCCCTTTCTAATTGTTGCAAAGTTTTACCTCCAAACAGCTGTTGTTCGTAAGAATCCAGCCAGCCGTCTAACAGGTATTGAAATTCTGTTAAATATATCGATAACTCTTCATTCGAAACATCAGCCACGCAGTCGCCCAAGATTGCCCGCGCTTTCTGGACTTGGCTCTCCTCTTTATCGCTCCGAAATATATTATCAAGTGTAGATTCGAAAGATTTCCGGTGAGTTATAATGGAATTATTGAAGTCCGGCCCTTGCGTCTTTTTGGGTAAATCCAAATTCGCTTTTACGGGATTCAATACCAGTTGTCCTGTCGCTTCCATACTCCCTCCTGACTAGTCTTATATTACTAGTGTATAGGCATATAATACTAGTGTCAAGAGGGTGTTCAAGATATTTAGAATAAATATGTTAGACCAGCAAACAATAATCGTTCCACTGCCCGGATTCGGGATAAATCGTGCATTAAAGAATTTGATATTATAAAAATATGAACTCTTCTATCGAAACATCGGAATCAAGCGAAGAAGATATTAAACTTACCCGCGATGGGATTAGGTCCGAATACGGCGTTATTTTGCCCAAAAAAGAGCTCCCCGGATTCCTCGAGAAAGTCCTGGAGCTTTACAAGTGGGCGCAAATCGAACCGGAAGATATAGCCGGTTCGCTCACCCCTGAAATGGCTGAGAACTACAAGAAAACATATAAAGATATATACGGCAAAGATCTATCCACATCTGAGGCATTCAGACAACTACGCGGAGTCACGGCTTTTACTATCTATAAAGAAAGAGCCAGGCTTTCGGACGAGATGAGATCGATTATAGTGAAATACAAAAAAGTAGATCACAATCAGGATATTCTTAAGAAGTTAAAAATACTCCTGGCCGGTTATTACGGGATTAAATTAAATGAAACGGATCTTAAAAAGGTTCTGCGCCGAATCTCTAAGTTTATCTGGCAAAATGTGGGGTTAATCAAAAGCGTCGACGCCTGCTTCGACGATATGATTAAATTCAAAGACCGAAAAGACCGGGGCAAAAGCTTAGCCGGTCTCGATAATCACGAAAAAATTAAAAAAGAACTAAACGTTATGTTGCACAAACTAAAACAACACTAAACTCTATGCTTTACATTTCCATCAAGTATATGCTAAAAACGAGATAGCATGATACTATAGCAAAAAGGAGGCGGCAATGAGGAAAATATGCATATTTCAATTAAGAGCATCACTTTGCCAGCTGTGGTCGGGCTACTAGACAAGCTCCTATACTATTTAAAGGAGTTGCTGTTTGTCCTTTTAATAGCTCTAGTTGCACTTATTATCATAGACATCGTAATCAAGCTCATAAGATTAATTCGGCACCTACGGGAGCCGTTTTTGTTTTTAGAGATTACTCCACCGGTTGATACTAAAATTCAGAATGTTTCCAATACTCAGCTATTTAATTTGATCATTGGCTTACTGGAACAAAGATCGTTGAGAGACAGATTAATCTTTCAGCAGATCTCCGCATCGTTTGAGATTGTGTCCAGAAAAGAAACCGGTATCCAGTTCATTATCCGCACTCCAAAATCTTATGCTTCAACTTTCGAGAAAACCCTGCGTGCATATTCTCCTGATTTAAAGATCAAACATATTAAAGAATATATACCTCAAACAATTTTCAGCAATGTGAAAGTTTTGGAGTTCACCCAGCAGAAACATTTCTGTTTGCCGTTAAGCGAACAGGCCGACCTAAACAAGCATGACCCGTTGGCGTATTTGACCTCCAACATGTCGCGGCTTAAAGATGGCGAGCTTTTAGCTCTGCAAGTTGTTCTAAAACCATTGATTCATTCAAGCCGAAATGGTTTGAAACATGAAACCGGTAGATTAAGAAAAGTATTACACCGTAATAAATATATTGATTGGTCTCAAAACACCCAAGTCCAAAGAACGGCAAATGTCTTTGTTCAAGTTTTAGAATTTGTCACACATGTAATTATGGTCCCGATTCTTTTTCTGGCCGAATTTGTTTCCGGCAATGAAGCCAAATTTCCAATTACTCATACAAAGTTTGAGCCGTCAGCGTCCGATATAGAGTTATCTGAATTGGCAAAAGGAAAACTTACTGCACCGCTTTTTGAGGCCAGCATACGAACTCTTCTAATAGTAAGCAAAGATCAGATGAGTGAACGCGAAAAAGGCTTGCGATCGTCTTTCATGAGTTATCGCCATACGTGTGGACAAACACTCATTTTAAACAAAAACTATTTTGGCTCCTTTTCTCAACAGGTTAAAATGTGGAAATTTAGACATCGAATAGGAGGATCGCTGGTACTATCTTCTTCGGAAATTGGCGGACTATATCATTTTCCTTTTAATACAGATGTTCATAGTGAAGATTTGTCCCGTGTCCGAAGTCGAGAGTTGCCGGTTCCGCTTTCTTTCAAAAAAGAGAATTCTGATTTGGATTTAATATTTGGCGTCAACGATTATGCCGGAAATAAAACAGCGATTGGCACGACATTGGAGCAAAGGCGAAAACATACCTACATTATTGGTAAGACCGGCACCGGCAAAACAACTTTGCTCAAAAGTGCCATCTATCAAGACATGGTGAACGGCAAAGGCTTAGCGGTTTTTGATCCGCACGGCGATATGTTTCATGAGCTTCTAGAGCTGATTCCGGAAAACCGGATAAAAGATGTGATAGTTTTCGATCCATCAGATAGAGCCTGGCCGATTGGGCTGAATATTCTTTCGCCTGGCGTTAAGTTTCAAGACAAGGAAGATGAGGAAGAGTGGATAACAAGTTCGGTCTTGGCTGTATTTGCTAAGATTACAGCCAAAGAGTATTGGGGGCCGAGAATGGAACATATACTGCGAAATGCCACCTTAACAGCACTGCAAACCGAAAACCCCAGCCTCTATACACTGCAGAAACTATTAACCGACAAAAGCTTTCAAAAGAAAACGGCTCTATCGCTAGAAGATCCAGTTTTAAAACAATTTTGGAATAAAGAATTTGCCTTGCTTGGTAAAATGCAACTTTCAAGCGTTACTGCACCTCTAACTCAAAGATTGGGTTTATTCATCACTACTAAAATGTCACGGCATATATTACTTCAAGAAAAAAGTACCATAAGCATTAGCCAAATTATGGATGAGGGTAAAATACTTTTGGTCAATTTAGCTAAAGGCGATCTTGGCGAAGACCAAAGTTTCTTCTTCGGCACAATCCTAACTTCGATAATTTGGATGGCCGCCTACCAGAGGACCAAGGTTTCCGAAAACAAAAGACAGGATTTTTTCCTATATGTTGATGAGTTTCAGAATTTCGCTACGCCAAGATTTTCCGAGATAACTTCTGAGGGTAGAAAGTTCCGTATCGGCCTAATTGCCTCACATCAGAATATCGCCCAAGTTGAGGATCAAAAAATATTAAAAGTTGTCGCCGGCAATGCCAATACCATAATTTGTCTCAAAGCCAGTCCGGACGATGAAAAATTTATCTTGCCTTATATGGAACCGGAAGTCGAACCGAGTGATATTGTAAACTTGGCTCCGTATCACTTCTACATGAAGGTCAGCAATGAAGCCAGTGAGAACGCTTTCTCCGGCGTTACGGTTCCGTTGGATATCGAAGGCAGCGATGAGGCGAAAAGGTCTGTCTTGTTCTACTCCAGAGAGAAATACGCCACTCCGCGCGAACAGGTCGAGGAGTATTTAGACGAGTTGTTTGATGGAAAAGATAGTAAACCTGTGAATCCTAAAACTAAGTCCAAAGACAATCAACAAAAACTAATAGATCAACCACCTGCAAGTACACTAAAGCATATCCACAAGAGTATCTAAATTGTCCTAGAGGGCTAGGGCAAGATACAGCTAAATATGAGGCTAATTGATAAATATTTGTCGCACTAACCCTTACATAAGTATAGGTTAGGTAGGTTCGGTAAAGAAACAATGTAATTACTACAACAAAAAAATGACACTACCAAAAATAACTAACAAACAAACAGAGATACTAACTCTTATCTATCAATTCCGATTCCTCAACAGAACCCAAATTCAACAACTCCTAAAACATAAAGACACAAAACTAATAAACACCTGGCTCAAAGATCTAACAGGAAAACAATACCTAAATAGAATATACGAAAACTCAATTGGAGCTAATACAAAACCGGCAATCTACTATGCTGGACTAAATGCTATCCGATACTATAAATCACTAAACCAAGATAATGCCAGCTATCTCAAAAAGCTCTACCGTGATAATGAAAGATCACGGAGATTTATTGACGAGCAGATATTCTTAGCTGATATTTGTCTCAGTTTTTTATTGATAAATGACAAAGGAGAAATTAATTATACATTTGTAACCGCTGCGGATGTCACCTCAAATTCTATATATTATTTTATGGAAGATTTGAGCCCGCAGCTCATCTTTACTAAAAAAACTAAATCAGAACTCAAACAATATATTCTAGTTCAGCTGGATTCCACCTCACCCAATTACATTACAAAAAAGAAAATGAAGAACTATATAGAATTCTTCTTTACCAATGAGTGGGAAGAAAATACCAAACAAACATTTCCGACGATTCTCTTCGCTTGCCAAACTTTGCCATTGATGATCTATGTCAAACGGACAATGAAAAAACTGCTTGATGATTATCAAGAACCAGGAGAATTCGATGCCTGGTTTGCAACCTATGACGATATTCGAGAACATGGAATAGGTGCAGAGATTTGGGAATAGCCAATAAAAAAAGCCCCCGAAGTGGTCGAAACCTCAGGGGCTCTTTAGTTTAATACTCCTCTGCTAACATTACCGTAATCACTCTGTGGCATCCACCCGATAGCGGATCCTCCCAAACCGTATAATCCTCGTTGAAGTAGTCAATCTTCCAGAAGACCTTATCACCATTCCAATTCAGCCTTCCAAAGTCATGCTCCATCCAAGGATCATTGTCGGCATTGAAATCATCAAAGTCCTTAATCGCTTGAAGCAACCCGGGCAAGTCCTTAACACTTTGTACACCGCCTGTTAGAACCACTCCTCTGCCACTTTCCCTAAACTGATCATTCAATATCGCTTGTTGAGTTCGCTCTATCACCGGTCCCATATCTACCTCCTTTTTTATCTTAATAACCAAGCAGGTCGACCTCCCGCCTTCCCACAGAGCGCAGAACAAACAGCCTGGACGGGTCAAGGTGGAGCACGCTATGACCTGAACGACCTTGAGGCGGACAGGCTGTTTGTTCTATAAGATGGGAAGACTGGCGGGAGAAAACCAACAAAATGGCTCCGATACTTGATTTTCTGGTATATTCATGATATATTCCATAGTTAGTTGAACCTGATCCCGCCTCAAGTAGTACCCTCGGCACTCGGGTCCTCGATCTTTTTGGATCCTTGTGTCTTGTTGTTCGGGCCTCGCCTCTGGCGGGGCCCATTTTCTTTGCGCAAACTCGAGAGCTCTTGACAAGCGCTAGCTTGCGGTGATAAAAATTAATAGTAAGACATCATAACAATTAATAATAATTGAGTGGTGCTTCAAAGGCACCTCTCTTTGGGAGGGGAGAAAGAAGGTTTAATGCTTCGTCTCCGCTCTCTTTGGTTCTCTCTATTTATGATACTTTTGTCGGCTACCCCGGCTCTCGCCGCCCCCGACATCTCAAAGGTCCAGAACTTCGCAACTAATCTCATCCAGATTCTCGTCACCATCGCCGGCTTATTAGCAGCCGGTTTTTTTGTTATGGGAGGCATAGGATATATTACATCAAGTGGTAATCCCGAGAATCTCGATCGATCAAAAAGAATCTTGGTATATTCTTCGATCGGCCTGGCAATTTGCATCGGAGCTTTAGTTCTAACCGGCATTGTTTCCGATTTAGCTAATCAATCATTTAGTTAATTCTATGAAGAAACTAATTCTTAAAATCGGAATACTGCTTCCGCTTCTCTTGCCGAGTGTCGCCTTTGCCGCCTCCAATCCCGATGTCGACCGCTTTGCTTCTGACGCGATGACGGTAATTCTGGCGCTGGCCGGAACAGCTGTCGTGTTTTTTCTGGTTCGCGGCGGATACCTCTATATCACATCAACAGGCGATCCGGCGGCTCTGGAGGATGCCAAAAGAACGATAAGAAATGCCCTGATCGGATTGGTAATTGTTATTGCCGCATCCTTCATATCAAACATTCTGGGCGAATCCTTTACCCAAAGTTCGACCCCGGGAACAGCAACCACTCTCGAGCTCTCTCCGATTGAGCTGCAAGAAGAAACAGGAACATTAACTCAAATTCTGCTCGATGCCGTTTCCGGCTTCTTGCAAAACATTATAGGTTCGGTAACTAAGCCGATACTCGACGGTATCGTCTGGTTTTTGACCTCGACTCCATCTCTTTCCAACAATTCGGTAGTATTCAATTTCTGGCTGGTGATCGTCGGCATTACCGACTCGCTTTTTGCTCTGGCCATCGCTCTATTGGGTTTTAGGGTCATGAGCGCCTCTTCATTTGGCTTTGAAGATGTTCCCTTAAAAGAGCTCTTGCCAAGAATTGCTCTGGCCTTTCTGCTGGCTAATACTTCAATCTTTTGGATCGATTGGGCGATTGAACTCTGCCAGACGCTTGTTAACGCTGTACTTAACGCCACCGGCGGACTATCAAGCGCCTGGATTATCAATGCATTTGACCCGGCCGCCCTTCTTTCGGGCACGACCGCTTTAATTACTTTGGTTTTTGCCATAGTCTTTATTCTTCTAGCCGTTGTTCTTTTAATATTCTATATCAGCCGCTTGATGATATTATCTTTCGGCGCCGTCATCTCTCCCCTCATCTGTTTATTATCCCTTTCCTCTAAGATGTCTGACTTTGTCGGAAACGCAGTAAAAATTTATCTGATTACACTCTTTACCGTTTTCTTGCATGTGATAATTATCCAGCTAGCATCAGCTTTCTTAACAGTTCCCGGACAAGTCGGAGAAAACCCGATTATCGCAATTTTAGTCGGTATCGCTCTCTTTTCGGTCCTTCTAAAAAGCACTTCGATTTCGGTTCAACTGGCCATGTCATCTCAAGCAGGAAACACCTTACAGAAATTCGGGAGCCAAGTAATAAATGTCATTAGCTCAAATTCCGGCAAAGGTGCCGCCGAAGTATCAAGGATTGCGAGGGGAAAATGAAAACAACTGTCGTACCGGCGCAGATTACAACCGTCGAGGATAAAATCGCCGGATCGCTAAATTTTATTCAAATAATTCTTCTGGTCTTCTCCTTAATCATCGGTACAGCGCTTTACGGCTTGATTTCCCCAAAGCTCCACCTAAGCACAATAAAGATCATCTTGATGGCGGTTCAGTTCACCGTCTTTGGAACATTGGCTTTAAGATACAAAGATCGTATTATCGCCGACTGGCTGGTTGTATATTTTAGATACAAGGCAAGGCCAAGAGTTTATGTTTTTAATAAAAATGACATTTTCGCCCGAGAGCTACCGGTAGGCACTTCAAAATTAAAAGAGGAAACGGCCACAGTAGAAGAACCAAGCGGAAAAGGTATTACTAAGTATGATAAATCAGTCGAGCCGAGTTATCTTCGCACAATAATTGCCGTTAAACCTTCAAAGAAAGGAGGACTTGATGTTGAGTACCAAGAAGCATAATAAATTCGGCTCAGCCAGAACCCAGGTCGGAATCCGCGAAGTCAGAGACGGCATCTTGGTTTTGCCCTTTAACCGCTATCGAGCGATTCTTTCAACTTCATCGGTCAACTTCGAACTCCAGAGCGAGATGGAACAAGATGTAATAGTCGATACTTTCCAAACCTTTTTAAATTCCCTCAACTCTCCGATACAGATATTAATTCGCGTTCGTGAACTTGATATTGATCGCTACCTTGAAGACTTCCATCACAAATGCTCAGGTGAGATCGAGAAAGTATATATCAAGCAATCAGAGCTGTACTGCGAGTTTATTAAAAAGCTGGTAGCCGGCAACAAAATCCTTTCAAGAAAATTCTATTTGGTCATTCCTTACGAGAGCAAGACAGCAGCGGATTTTGAAGTAGCCAAAGAACAACTCAATTTGGAGACCGAGATAATTATCAAAGGACTCGAGAAGTTTGGCATGAATGCAAGACAGCTCGATACTCTAGAAGTACTCGATCTTTTTTACAGCGCCTACAGACCGGACCAGGCCAAAACTCAGCCACTTCATAAACAAATATTAAGGGAGAATAATGAGCAGGAGTATATTTAGACGAAAATTAAGAAGGAGAAGAAACACAAAGCTTGAGAGTCAGAAAAAGGCCCTCTCTTTTCATGTCGGCTTTCAAGATCAGCTCGACTTTATTACCTACTCCGGCCTCAAAGAGCACCCCGACTACCTGCAAGTTGATAACCGCTTTGTTAAAACCCTCTACATCTCTGGCTATCCCTATACCGCCTCGTCGGGTTGGCTCAATCATTTGATTAACTTTAATCATAATGCCGATATCTCGTATCATATTGAACCGATCGATGCCATGCTGGCTCTGCCAAAGCTTAATAGGAAGATTACCGAATTGACCTCAACTAAGCGAGCGATGGAGAGAGCCGGAAAGATTATCGGCGCCGAGCTTACCGATCCGCTTGATTCAGCCATAGAACTTCGAGATAAGGTTCAGCGTGGACAAGAAAACCTCTTTCAAATCTCGCTTTATATCACTCTTTCATCTGAAACACTGGCCGAACTAAATAGAACGGTAAAACTTTTAGAAACGGTGCTAGCCACCAGATTATTCTATACAAAGTCCGCCCTATATCAGCAGATTGAGGGCTTCCAGTCAGTACTTCCCAGATGCGATAATCAGCTAGCGCAAAAACGAAATCTCGACAGCTCCTCGGCCGCCCTAACATTCCCGTTTATCTCATCTGAGCTGGTCCATGAATCGGGTGTGCTCTACGGCATCAACAGATCAAACAGCTCGCTTGTAATACTGGACAGATTTTCCCTCCCTAATGCCAACTCAATACTTTTTGCTCAATCCGGTGCAGGTAAAAGCTACACCGCCAAAGTCGAGATACTGCGCCACCTAATGCAAGGGACAAAGGTAATAGTCATTGATCCGGAGAGAGAATACCAGCAACTGGCCGCATCGGTCGGTGGGACAAGAATCAAACTCTCTGTCAGGTCAAAAGAAAAGATCAACCCCTTTGATTTATCAGTTAATGATCCTGATTCCTTTGCCGATCACATCCAATCGCTAACCGAAATTATCTCCCTTATGGCTGACGGCTTATCAAGCGAAGAGAAATCCGTTGTCGACCAAGCAATCCTAAAAACCTACAAAAAGTTCGGCTTTACCAAGAAAAGCGATAAGAAGCTCAAGCGCAACAAAGAATATCCAAGACTCTTCGACTTCTACTCGACCCTTAAATCACTTAAACAGCCCAAACTGGTTAAACGACTGCAAAAATACACCACCGGCTCGCTCTCCGAAGTATTTGACGAACACACCAACATCGAACTTAACAATCGCTTAGTAGTTTTCGATACCAAAGACCTGCCGGAATCAATCAGGCAGATCATGCATATGATTATTGCTCAATTCATCCAGAACCAAATCAAAACGGATATCTGCAAACGAATCTTTGTAATTGACGAAGCCTGGCTAATGCTTGAGCACGAGGAGAGTGCCAGATTCATCGCCGGCATGGTAAGACGTGCCAGAAAATACTATCTCGGCGTCAGTATCATCTCCCAACAGGCCAATGATTTTCTTTCAACCAACCACGGCCGAGCCATTGCCTCACAAAGCTCACTTCGAATTTTAATGCGCCAAGACACGACAACGATTAAAAATGTTGCAGAAGAGTTCAAGCTCTCCGAATATGAGCAGAGATTTCTTTTAACTTGTGAGCGAGGTGAAGCCCTCATCGTTGCCGACCAGCATCATGTAGCCGTTAAGATTACCGCAAGTGAAGATGAACACCCACTCATAACAACCGATCCCTGCGACAAGATAAAAAGCAAGAAATGAATGCCCAAGCAATAAAAATCGTGGCCTCTGCTTTTTCGATGAAAAAAGAGATCAAGTATCTCTTTTTCACTATGTTAGCCATCATTATGGTGCCGGTCTTTTCCGTCATGATTTTAACTCAAGCCGGTATTAACTTAGTTTCAAGTGCCCTGGCCGAGTACAATCCCCAGAATCTCGTAGTTGACATCAGAGACCCGCTAACCGGAGAAATAATAGATCATATCGAGCAATCGGTCGCCTGGCCGGCACAAGGGGTAATAAGCTTGGAATATGCCGAGAGTTCGCCCTATCAACCATTTCACACCGGTATTGATATTGCCGGACCAACCGGAGACACGATCATCGCTTTTATGGATGGAGAAGTGATATATGCCGATACAATCTCGTGGGGCTTCGGAAGACATGTCAAGATACAAAACAGTCGGTACATATCATCTGTTTATGCTCACTTAGATACAATTGACCCCAACATTAAAGTTGGTGATACAATCCCGGCGGGAACTGTCATCGGCACCAGAGGGAACACCGGTTGGTCAACAGGTCCGCACCTGCATTTCCAGATCAATATCTTTGGTATTCCCGTAAACCCGAGGGCATTTTTATCTGGTAACCCGTAGTATTTTTGTAAGTTTACAGATTATTTGAAAATCAGATATAATATTGGCATATGGTTGATTTTTGTTTCGAAAATATATATCAAGACTATCAGCTATTTATTGATGGTCCGAAGATCGATCTGAGTAAAGTTACTTTCATTGATCCGTGGGGCATTGCTTTGCTGTGTTTAAATATTGCCGAGAATCACAACAATCCTGCTTTTGATCTTATTCTGCCATCAAACAACGACTCACTACACTATCTCAAACGAGCTCACCTAGATGAATTTTTAGTAGAGCTTGGCTTAATTAAATTCGCCAAGCTATTCGAATCTGTTCATATCAACGAACGAGACAATCTTAATATTCAAGAAATTTATCATTGCCCAACCAAAGATATCTTTGGCGCCCGTCTCGACAAATTTTTAAAGATGTACAGG
Organism: uncultured Candidatus Saccharibacteria bacterium; assembly: GCA_964558315.1. Taxonomy (GTDB): domain Bacteria; phylum Patescibacteriota; class UBA1384; order XYA2-FULL-43-10; family XYA2-FULL-43-10; genus MWCM01. Next base: position 10,390 of record CAZLCL010000001.1, on the reverse strand, counting down.
AATTTCGGATTAGGTGATAGTCAAGCACAATACATGACAGCTATCATTGGAGAGGTTGGTAATAATGTTTTCGACCACAATCTTGGAAACTGGCCGCTGGATGTAACTGGTGCAATCATAATGGGTCAACGTTTTCCCAAGCAAAAAGAGCTTGAAATTATTGTAGCTGATGCGGGTATTGGGTTCAAGCAATCATTACGCAGAAAAGACCCAAACCTCAAGGATCAAGTCGAAGCAATCAAACTTGCGCTTCAAAAAGGTGTCAGCGGGAGAATTGAAGAAGACAGAGGCAATGGATTAAAATATGTCCAAGACTGGACATTTAATACATTATCTGGTATGATCAAAATTCAATCTTACGACGGGTTGGTTGTTGCCAGCAAAAAAGAGATTCAAGGCAAGTATGTTCCTACAATTCTGGGGACAATTGTTGATGTAAAAATTTCCTATTAATGCTAAAATTATGATAGGTATTATGAAAATCGAAATGAAAAAATTTGGGGCTATCTTAAATAGCAGACCTGATGGTCGTGAAGCCGCTTTGCGATTATTCCAAATCGTAAATGGCACCGAAGAGACCATGGTCACAATTGACTTAGAAGGTGTTGATGTCTTAACGCCCTCTTTTGCCGATGAATTTTTTACTCTAATAAATGATCGATACAAAGGAAATAAAAAGATTAACATTGTTAATGCCAATACTCCCGTAGTCAAAAGTGCGCTAAAAGTTTTAAGTAAATAGAGTCAAAAAGTTTAGTAAATAGTACTCGACTAGATCAAACTCGGATGTACCTATAGCCACTACTTTTTTGATATTTCTAGTGTTTGTTGTTGAGGGAAGAGAGTTTGTTGCAGACCCTTGGTGTTGGCCCACATGAAGTGGGCGCGATAGGAATTTATCGTTTTCTGATATTTTTCTGAATCAGGTTTAAGATTTTTCAGTTTATATCTGCAATCAGCAATGATTCTTTTGCGTACCAAAACATACTCCGGTCTGACGATGTAGCCGACGAAATCAATTCCGCAGGAAACTGCCTTGATAAATTGTTTATCCGGATGAACTTTTAGCTTTAACTTATCTCTAGCAAAATCGGTAAGCTCGTTACGGCAAAATTCGAGATATTGTCTATCCGAAGATAAGATTAAAAAGTCGTCGACATAGCGCAAATAATATTTAGCTTTAAGCTGGTGCTTTGCGAATTGATCGAGCTCATTCATATAGACATTGGCGAAAAATTGGCTGGTTAGGTTGCCAATCGGCAAACCCTTGCCTCTTGAAACCGTAAAAAGCGATTTATCTTTTGGTAATTTATCAAACAAACTTGCCTGACTTTGAATTTTTGGCGGAATGTCATGAGCGCAATCATGAAAGATTATTGTTTTTGTCAGCCAGAGGATTTCTTTGTTCTTAACTTTCTTGCAAATCAGATCATAGAGAACTTGTTGGTCAATTGAGGTGAAGAAGCTTTTGATGTCCATTTTGAGAAAAAAGGGGCGCAAGCCCCGTCTCTCTCTCTCTCTCTCTCTCTCTCTCTCTCTCTCTCTCGAGTTTGCGCGCAAACTCGAGAAGTCGAAACATCGCTCCGTGAGTTCCCTTATCTTTTCTACAAGCCCAAGAATCATGGATAAACTGCCGTTCATAAATTGGCGACAAATAATTATAGAGCAGATGATGTACCACTCGATCGGCAAAATCAGCAGCAAAGATCTCACGAATCTTCGGGTTTTGAACGATGAAAGCAATCGATCTGCCGGGTTTGTAGATGCGATTTTGCAAGCGCTTCTCTAAACTAAGTAAATTCGCCTCAAGATTCTCGGCAAACTTCATGTGGTACAACGACAGTCCTTTTCTTTTTCGACAATCGATGTAGGCCTTGTATAAATTTTCGAACGTGAAGTAAGTTTCCATAGGTTTTGATCAAAGAAAGGCATCCCCGTTACCTGACACAACGCAACTGGTAAGTATTCGTCTTATTGTTGTTGTTCGTGTTGCCATTATTCAAGTTCACGTTCCATGCATTCGTGCTATTGTTCTCCGTCGCAGACCAGAAATTGTTGGAAGGCGACTTCCTGCTACCAACTTGAGAAACAAGTTCTTTCATCTTCGACAGGCGAAGTAGAAAAAACATAGCCTATTCCTTGCGTAAAAACGCACGGAGTGGTAGCCGTAACAGGGCAAACGCTCTCCCGGTCATAAGCCGAAACAATACAACCGGCTCTAGCTGATGCCTTTCTTTGACAAAAACCTTGATTTTAACTTGCTCCAAATACTTATTTGCATTCGGTTAATAATTAAGCGCTGGGCTTGGCAGAATGAGTGTCAGAGCTGGTATCACTTGACCACTTTAGCCAAGCATTGGTTTGTTTTGAAATATCGACCAATTTTTCGGAAATAAATTTATAACTTTTCAGGCTGATGGCATTGAGATCTTTTAGCAGACGGACTTTTATCTTAATTCGCTCAATTTCTACTAAAATTTTTTTGAGGGATTCGCTTTTCTCCAGTGAGTTATTGGCCAAGATTATGTTATCAATTATCGATAGGCACAACTCTCTAATTTCGGTCGCGATGCCATACTTAAAATCTTTTGGAAACCCCTTTGAGAGTTTGGCAAAGTATAGAATAAAGTCATAAGCTTTCTTAAACAGCGGTAAATGTTCGTATTTGGCCATAATTGGACAAACCCCTCCTAAAAATTTCCGTCGGCCGCCGTTGGCGGAATAAACAAATAATCAAATTACCAAATCGTTACCTGACACAACGCAACTGGACAGTACTCGACTTAACGTAGTTGCTCGTGAAGCCATTAGTCAAGGACACGACCCATGCAACCGTGCTAGTGTTCTCCGTCGCAGACCAGAAATTGTAGGAAGGCTGAGTAAGATTCCAATATGCCCCATCTATGTATGACTGCATCAGCTCTTTTTGGGTTGGTAATCTCCAACCATTGCCCTGATCGTCACAGAGTTGCGTCGCGGTACGACTGCCTGCCACTGGGGCCGTAATGCCCTGATTGTTTGCATTTGCATTGCTCCACGAGAAAGCAGTATTGTTCAAAACCGAAAACTCAATGACTGTACCGTTTCGATAAAGAAGATTGCTCCAGATGAGTCCTGTAACTGGATCAACTTTCTCTGCTCCAGCAACACTGGCGTCATCCGGCCAATCATATGAACAGGTGTTTTCCTTCGTGGCCGAGGCGTGATTGTCGTGGTATAACTGTGTCGGGCACCCGCCGGCAAGATCTTCTCTGATGCCGGTGGCTTGAGTCCGAGAGTCCTTATAGAACTTTTTGCCGGATGCTACATCAATCGATTCAGCATCTCCGGATGGTACCCACTCCGCTGCCGAGCGGATTCGGTTCCAGTACGAGCCCCAGTCGCCCCAAGCGCCAGCGGCGACTGAGCCGTGCGACAGGGCCACAATTGAATCGTAAGTGGCTTTAATATAGCTTGTAGCGCCGGATTCGGGGGTATCACCTGTCGGTTTCTCGGCCAAAACATAGCTGATACTGATAAACCCTGAAATTATTGCAACGGCAATTATCGGGACGATTACATTAAGTTTTTTCATATTCCTCCTATTATTGATTATTAAATTATTTACAGATCCCTCGACTACACTTTGTTCCGCTCGGGATGACAGGGGGGGGTTACTCAAACTTTTGTAAATCCAGTGGGTTGACTCTCAGGGCTCGGCGGGCCGGGAAAAGACCGGTCAAAAACGCCAGAGCAAGCGTTGCAAAAAGCGCAATTATGATAAGCGATGCCGGTGTTTCGAAAATATTGACCATTTGGTTATTGAGCCGTTCGGCAAGGTGGGAGAACAAACCCATGATAATTGCTTTTGAGATAATAAATAATATAATTCCCGAGATGAACCCTAAAATACCGAAGATCAAGCTCTCGAGGGCGAACATCCAAAAGATTGTCCTCTCGTCTGATCCTAGAATTTTAAGAAGGGAAACCTCACGGACCCGCTCCATTAGCGAGACCGTTAGAGTATTGAACATTCCAAGAATGGCGATAATCACCCCGATTGCTCCGAATCCGGCCAGAATCAATCTGAAATAATTGAAAAATTTATTCATCTGCTCCAAGGTGTCGCCGACATAAGATGTTTTTAGCCCCAAATCCTCAACTTTTTTGCGAAGAACGGGAATGTCGCTTTTGTCCTTGGCTTTGATTTTTAGAATTGACCGGCTCTTGGCTCCTGCGGATACTGCATCGGAATCGTTAACATAGGCATAGGCGGAGTTTGCGTCGGAAATTACCCCGATAACTGTTCCTGTAAACTGTTTTTTTGACTCCTCTGTTCCGCCTAAAACCGGTGGGATAATCAGCTGATATTCGAGTTTGCGTCCGATTATCTCATCGCTAGGTACTCCAAGCGCCTCTGCAGTTTTAGCGCCAACTAAAAGATAGCTTGTATCCTCGTTTTTTGGAAAACGGCCGGAAGCAAGTTCTTGCGTGGCCAAATCAAAATAATTATTTGAAATGGCATAAAAGGGATTATCGAGTGTTTTGTCTTTCATCGTGATTTTGCCGGCCAGCGAAGTTGATGAAGCGACACTATCAACCTCTCCAATACTCTTGATTTGACTGATCATCTCATTCGAAAGCATGGTGTCGGTTGGCTTGGAGGAAGTTGCCTCAAGTTGCGAAAGGGCATCGGATTTGACTAATTGCGCTGTAGAAATTTTTTCCATGCCATATCCGAGAGAAAAAAGGAAAATTATCGAGGCGACAGCAATGGCGCTCGCAAGCAAGGTAAAAGCAAAACGGAGCTTCCTGTGAAGCATATTGCGAAGGACTAGTTTTAGTAAAAGAGTGAATTTCATTATTCTTCTTCCAATTCTTCTTTAATCTTGTGCGGCAGGGCGTTTTCGGTAAACCGGCCAATAATCCGCCCATCTTTCATGGCCAGTTTTATGTCGGCGTGGACTAAGTATGATAGATTGTGTGTGACTAAAATGATCGTCTTACCCTGGCGGTGCAAATGATCAAGCGTTTTCATCAGATCATGTCCGGCTTTCGAGTCGAGGTTACCGGTTGGCTCGTCGGCAATAATAATCGGCGCATCGGTTACCATTGCCCTAGCTAAAGAGATTCTCTGTTGTTCACCGGATGATAATTCGTTTGGCCTGGAGAGGGCAAACTCCTCCATTTGAGCTAAGCGCAGAGCCCCCATAGCTTTTTCTTTTGCCTCGCTTTGAGATTTGCCGTCGAGGTAAAGCGGCAAGGAGACATTTTCAACAACATTTAAGGATTTAAGCCAGATTGAATTTTGATAAATTGTGGAGAAGTTTTTAAATCTGAACGCCGAGCGTTCCTTCGATTCAAGTTTACCGATATCTCTGTCCTTAACCTTTAACTTGCCGGAAGTCGGGGTTTCAAGACCGAGAATTAAATTTAGCAATGTGGTTTTGCCGCAACCGGAAGGTCCGAAGATCAAAACAAACTGGCCTTCCTTGATATCAAGATCGATGTCGCGAAGAACTTCAACCTTTCGTTTTGGCAGATTGAATGTTTTGGTCAAATTTTGGATTTGAATATATGACATTTATTTAATTAATTTCCCCAGCCAGCCGAAGGCCTTGGCTAAACTTTTGATTATAAGATCGAAAATCGATTCGGCTTTTTGATTGGTGACTAAAATCTGCGAGGTTGACTTGGCAATATTCCCGCCTGAATCTTTCGAAATTGCTCTGAATTGATAGACCTGTGAGGGTTCAATGCCGGAAATTACAACGAGATGAGAAGTATCTAAGATCGAGGATTCCTGCGAGGATTGGGTCAGGTTGGCATCGCCGGCGCCGACTCCAAACTCGACCTTGGAAGTTGCCGGCTCGTCTGTCTTCCATGAAGCAATAACTTTAACCTTGTCGTCACCCTGTTCGCTAGGTTCTGTTTCAGCGGTAAAATTGGAGATGATCGGTGGACGGGTATCGTTTTTAGTATTGATGCCGGGCAATGTTGCAGTGGCTTCGTTTCCAAATTGATCTCTGCCTGAAATTGTAAAAGTGTAAGTGGCGTTATCTTCAAGCGGGCCGGTTTCAAGCTCATGAGCTATTGAAAGGTCAGATTTTGATACTTCACTTGACTTGCCACCTGCCGGAGCATATGTAATTGTCGAGGAAGTCGGAACATTGGTTGTCCAATTTATTTTAAGCGCTTGCGCCGGCCGGTCGGTGATCGGTTGTGTGGTTACATTGGAAATTATTGGCAGAGGCAGAGTCGAGAATGAATAATCGTCGGAAACAAGATCATTGGCTTCAGTGTCAGTTCCCCTAATCCTGAAGTGATAAATCGTTCCGGTTTCAAGACCGTCCAAAAATGCAGAGTGAGAAGTAGTCCCACTGGTTGACGACTCGCTAACGGTTGTGCCGTATGCAGTATCTTTGCCGTAATAAAGATCTGTCTGAGCGACGGATGTGGACTTCCATGTAATCAGTGCTGAGTGTAAAGTGATGTTTGAAATATTTACTTCGGAAATATATGGGGCATCAGCGGTTTTGAACTCTTCAATATTACTTTTGCCTTCGTTGCCGTCTTGGTCGAGCCAAATCAGTTGATAACTATATGTAATGCCGGGCCTAAGGCCTGTAACTGTAACAGTATGATCTTTTTCTAATGATAAATGGCCTTGCTCGGAAACAAATATGTTACCTTGTGTTATTCTTACAAAGCTCGAAGCCTCACGATCGGTGCGCCATGAAAAATCAACCGAGCTAGGTTTGGCTTCGATAACCGGTGTTCCATCTAGATTTGGTGGGGTTGTAAATCTACCGGTTGGGTCTTGAAACACAATTTCCGATGAGGCAATTGTTCCGCTAGTATATTTTGCCTTAACTCTATAATAGTAAGTAGTACCGGTTGCAACTGTTGTATCAAGGTAACCGAGCGAATTTGTAGAGGCGACTTGGGCAAAGGTAACCCCATCAGTTCCTCGCTCAACAAGATAAGACTCAAATGCCTCTCCGTCTAAGGATGTGGGGGCTTGCCAGCGCAAAGTTACTGAATATTCAGCCAAGTCTCGATCTGAAGTATCATAGATGCGAACATTTTGGGGCGCATTTGGCGGAACAAGCGAAATACCGGGAGCCGAAACGCCTGTGAAATTAACCCAACCAAGGGCGGTCGACCAGGCATAACCTATGAAATCGCCGGAAGAAAGTATGCGAACATTGCTATTGTAAGGAGCGGCGTTGAAGTCGATTATTGAACCATCGTTTATGACTCTAGCCTTGCCGGAGAGGATGCCGGTTGTTAGGTTACAGGTTACAGGGCCATCGGGATTATCGGTAGCGCCAAAGGCAACCCAGCCAATATCAGAAGACCAACCATAGCCATCGAACTGGCAACCAATATTGGACGTAGAGACATTAGCAGAGTAATCAGTGAAATTAAGATAACCATTAGTGTTTAGTATTTGTGCTCTGCCAACTAGGTCTATGGCTACAGCATCAGCCTTTTTGGTTTTATAAAGCAAGGAAATACCAAGTGTGGCAATCAAAACAATTATTAGTAACGAAACAACTAGTGGTTTTTTGTGAATTTTAAATCTCATTATTTTGATTTACAAAAAAGACACCCAAAATGAGTGCTTAAACTATCTGGCTGATCAACAAAACTTGAGAGCCCTTTACTCTCTCTCTCTCGAGTTCGCAACTTCGAACTCGAGCCAGGAATAACTCTCTGTAATTACGTTTAATAATTCCTCCTCCTACACACAAAACCTGATCTCTGAAACGATTATCTTAAGTATACACCTTTAATATTTTGCAAGTCAACTTCTTTCTTAGCCCTGATTACAATGTGTCACAACATGCTATTTCTTTCTCAAAAATGCTTCGATTTTCTCTACAAAACGCTTGTAGCCAACTATCTCTTTATCAATTTTTACGCCTCCCGACCAAAGATACATCCAGTTGCCATTTTTCGCGATCATACGCGCGTCGGGATTTTCTCGATACTCTCTTACTAAATTTTCTGGACCTTTCCTCAACAATTCTAAAATTATTTTGGAAAAATCATTATCCTGGGCTTTCAGGGCGTCTGTAAAGTCACCGATTAAGTTGTTTAGATTGGCGTAACTTTTCATTTTTATGAGTAAATTATAGCACTTTCCGACCAGTTAAGGAAGAGATTGAGACTGTTCCAGATCCTTTATGTTAGCAAGGTAAATACTGCTTTGATACACTTCAACAATAGTATAAATCCCTTAGGAATGGCAAACATAATTCTAGAAGTGGCTTTAAGAGCCGGATTGATTGCTTTTATGACATCCAGCTTGATAGCGATTTTGAATTTACGCTTATCAACCAAACTGCGATAAAGTCTCTCATATTGATATTTATATCCCTCAGCCAGTTTGCGGTTTATCGCCAAGTGATCAATCATTTGTTTGGCAATGTCCGTATCGACCGTCCTACGCATCGTTTCCTTGCTCTCCCGTTGCGACAAAATATTTAAGCTCCCATCCCAAAGAATTTCTCGGTCGATAATGGCGACCTTGGAGTGAATCGAGCCGGATAGCCGGATAACGCAAGCGCCATACTCTTCGTAATCACTTAAAGCCGCATTAATCTCGCTTCGTGCCAAGAGCTCGTGCTCTTCGAGTGGGCGAGTGAAGATAAAAACGGCAATATTGCGATACTTTAATTTCTCAAATATATGGAGGAAGAACTCCGATCGATACTTTGAAATAAAGGGGCAGTAAATAATGACTTCTTTTTTGGCCTCAAGCAGATCTTTAACGAAAGCGGGGTAAAAGGTCTTTTCATTATATAGATCGAGTATTCTTGATTCTCGATACTTCTCGGCATCGAACTCGTTTTGCAGATTTTCCAAGTGTCTTTTATAAGACGGCGACATTACTGGCATATTCCTCCTTCGTTATTTTTATATAAATTGCTACGCTGTGTTATAATTGATTTGTTAAGCAAAGCGATTGGTAAATATTTAAGAAATTGTGAGCAATTATGAAAAAACCTAATCTTGAAGATGTCATGGTCAACCCTTTCTATGCTGTGAATATTTCGCCCGATTTAACTGCTAAGCACGAGCCAATGGTATCGAAGGAAACTTGGGTCAAGAGCAATGCACAGTTGATAGAGAAAATGGGGAAAGAAGAGTGGTTAAACCGGTTGCTTCTGATTTTGGAATCCGGCGAACAGCCTCGCGGCGAGAAGAATTGATCGCTTTGTAAAAGAACTGAAATTAACTCTGGAATTTTCAGGGTAAGTTTGCTATTATCCATGTATGCCGACCAAAAGCAAAATAATCTGCAAGGGACTTGGCGAAACATTTAAGGAGAACCGCGAAAAAGCCGGTCTTACTCAGCTTGAAGTTGCCCAAAAAGCCGGCACGGATGTCAACTACTATGCGAGAATTGAACGGGGGATAGGAAATCCGTCGTACCTTAAATTGCGTAGTATTATGAAAGCGCTCAAAATGAAGTCGCTGAACATCGATTAGCATCATTGATCCTTCCGGCCGTAGGAACGCATTATTTGATCAATCCAGCTCAAGAGGTGTTCAAAACAACTTTCACTTGGGCGACCAAGACAAGCTTTCATTGTATTTTTGTAATAGTGGATTCTTCCGTTATTTTAAATTTTAAATTGATTTTATGCGGGTATAGTATAGCGGTTATTATGCGAGTTTTCCAAACTTGAGATGGGGGTTCGACTCCCCCTACCCGCTCCAAAATAAAAAGGCTATTGCAAAATAGTCTTTTTATTTTGGAGTTGTGGAGTCGAAAGGCGGAAGCGCGGCTGGCGCTGAGCCGGGGTCGAGGAATTTTTCAGCAGAAAAATTACCGTGACCGACTCCCCTTGGTTTAAAGATTTGCTGTATTACATATTATATAATTCGCAATGACTTATCTTTATATCCAGAAACCAACGCCTCAGTTATTCTCTTGGCTTTTGGTATTTCAACTGTTGTCGGCATACCTTTTGGTATCTGACCGGCACTTAGTGTGGCACAAATTAATGTGATTGAGGTCATAAGACATGGATAAGATACTGAAATTCTGTTCATAAATAGCATCTTAATCACTTGTTAAAAAGTCTTGTTTTGCTATAATTTATTGCATTAGGGGGTAGGTTTTGTTGTGGCGGCTATAGTGAAGTGGTTATCACGCTAGTTTGTGGCACTGGAATCATGGGTTCAATTCCCGTTAGCCGCCCCAGAATTGAACCGAGGAAGGGGTTCCGCCAAAGGCGTACGGGCAGGGAAAACAGTTGTTTTCCCGCTACGGGAGATTATTCAGAATCGTCGGTTCTGAAAAACGAATGAAATGAGCGCGTGAAATTCCCGTTTTAGTTATGCGCCCTTAGCTCAGTGGATTAGAGCGACTGGCTTCGGACCAGTAGGTCGGGGG